>JACOUJ010000277.1 GCA_016177865.1 Candidatus Rokuibacteriota bacterium | reverse complement strand
TATTACCTGGTCATGGAATACGTCACGGGTCGAAACCTGGCTCGGTTGGTGCGCGACCAGGGAGCGCTGCCCGCGCTGTCACCGGCTCACGCTGACCCCCTGGATCCTTCGGCGGGATCGCGAGCGCCGGGTCTGGCGACGATGGGTCTGTATCGAGTGCCAGGCGATGGAGGAGCGCCTGGAGAACGAAAGCGCCTAGTGGCGCGGCAGATTGGGCGAAGAGAACACGGGGGCCAGGGCCAGCAGCACCAGCGGCCCCGGCGCCTTGGGCTTCTTCCAAGGCACGAAGCCGGCTAGAAGAAACAGGGCATTCCAGACAAGAACCAGCAGGAGGATGAAGCTCCATCGGATCGGCATCCGACTTTCACCCCACGGTGCAGGATTGGTATCGAGCCATAGGGCTCCAGAGCCGCGACTTGCTCAGGCGTGAAGCTATAACAACCGATGAGACCGCGTCGGATCTCGCGGCCGCCCGGAGCGGGGGTGCCCAGGGACGGGCGCGGCAAAACCGGCGGCAGGGACCCACCCGGAATTCCGGCTCCCGCCAATGCTGCGTTTTGAGCCCCCAGACCCGACGACCTCACCGAGCGAGGATTTGCGTGGTGTGACGAGAATGATGTATATTATACATCATGAAAAGAACTCAGCTGTATCTCGATGAAGCGATGGCGAGGACGCTGGCCGCTTTGAGTCGGCAAAAGGGCACCACGGTGTCCGAGCTTGTGCGGGAGAGTGTCAGGGAGAAGTATATGAGCCGAAAAGAGATGGATAAGGTTTCTTTGGCGCGCCAACTCAGCGGGATCTGGAAACGTCGGAGAGATTTAAAGGACGTTGATGGCATCATCCGCAGGTTACGTAAAGGGACGCGTCTGAAGAGGTTAGGGATTGGCTGAGATCCTCCTTGACTCGGATGTCATCATCGCCTGGCTCCGGGGACACAATCCCTTTGGCGAGCTGATCCCCGAACTCCTTGAAAAGGGGCATCTCTTTACCTGGACACCGGTCTCTGTCGCTGAGATATTTGCGGGTGTGAGAAAAGACGAGGAGGACCGGGTGGACAATTTATTCCTGGTCCTGAGCCCGGCACTGATCTCCACCGAGGTCGGAAGAAAGGCCGGGGGCTATCTCAAGTCCTACGCCCGATCTCATGGTGTCGAGTTAGGCGATGCCCTGGTGGCCGCAACCGCCTTCTTCAATAAGACACCGCTCTGGACTCTCAACAGAAGACACTATCCCATGCGGGACATCCGCTTCTTTTCACCCTAACAGGAGCGGGTGCGAGGCTTATCGCCGCGGCACTCTAAGCCTCCCAGATCTCGGCGCCGGCCTCCCCCCGCACCACCAGGGAGAAGACCCCGCGCTCAGGAAACCGCTCCACTTCTCTGCCTTGGTGGTCCACCAGCGAGATCGCCAGCGTAAAGCTGTCGCCGGGCGCGAGCCCGAGCCGCCCGAGGGGCAGGGCGATCTCGATGACATCCGCGACGGCGGCTTCGCCTCCTTCTGGAAGAAGCTGCGGCTCTCCCTTGGGGCCCCCCAGGGCAAGGCGGACCTCGGACGGGCTTGCCGCCGAGAGTTCGACGAGCAGGGCCAGATCAGTCGCGAGGGGTGACGTTGGATCGACGCGCAGGTAGAGGTGGGTCGCATCGAAGCCGAAGGCCACTGCCAGCAGAAGCGATTGGGCCCGGTGGAGGGCCCCGCCGGATGGGGTGAAGCGGCCTGCGGCGCGCCACTCAAAATAGTCGGTGATCCGTCCGTCAATCGTGGGGTGAATGAATCCCGAAGGGGTCGCGGTGGGTCGGACGGCCTTCCCCGTGCCAAGAATAGGGATCGAGAGGGCCTCCGGCGGCGGTTCCTCCAGGGCTTCCCAGACGGCCATCAGGTGACTTCGGAAGAGGTCATCGAAGATGTCGTCATTCCCGGAGGTGTGCTCCTCCCCGTACCACCAGGTCCAGTCGCTCCCCTCGGCAATGGCCAGCGCGTCGCGAGCCCGGTCCAGGTGCTCTGGAGGGCGTGTCCCCTGCGTCTCGGCCTGAGTCAGTTTCCCGCGCGCCTGGGCCAAAAGCTCCCACGCCTTATGATCCTCAGGGTGACCGATCCAGATTTTGAAGTCCCCGTCGATCCACGAGCCGGGGTGGAGCCGGGCCAAGGGCACGGCCGTCATATCACTCCGCGCGGTCTCCGGGGTCACCAGCTCGAGATCCGACGTCCTGAGCAGTGCCTCGTAGAGGTGGCGGAGGAACGGGATCCCCTGCTCAGGGTAGTGCTCCCACGCATTCTCGCCGTCAAGGGCGAGAGTCAGAACTCCCCCTTGGCTCTCCTGGCGCCGCTGCGTGAGGCGCTGGATGAGGTCGTCTGCTGCCTCCTTTGATTTCCAGCGGGCGTAGACGAAGCCGATGCGGTCTGACAACGCATGATCGCGGAAAAAGATCACCGGGCCCTCTGGGCACGCCTCGGGGGCGTACGGGGCGCGGGGTGGCATGGAGCGGCCGAGCGACCGGTGAAGGAGAATCTCATCCGTAGCAATCCACCGAATCCCGGCTTCGGCCAGCAGCGGGAGGATGGCCTCACTCACGCTTCCCTCGGATGGCCAGAGGCCGCGAGGGCGCTGGCCGAAGTGAGCCTCGTGAAATTTGATGGCGGCCTGAACCTGCCACCGGGCATCTTCGGGATGCACAAACGGTGTGGCGGGAAGCCGGGTCTCGGGATTCGCCTCACGTGCGACACGGCTATCACAAAGGAGTGGGAGGATGGGGTGGTAAAAGGCGCTTGTGGATAGCTCAACTCGACCATGGGCTTCGAGATCACGGTAGAGCCGAATGAGGGCACCGAGCAGCTCCTGTTGGCGCTGGAGGAACGCAATCTTTTCCTCCTCCGTGAAGTCGCGGCCCTTGGCTGTCAAGGCCTGAAATGTGGGGTCAGAACCCCTGAGCAGCGGGCTCGTCCAGGCCAAGTTGAACCACACCTGAAGGTCTCTCAGCTCCTGAGGATGCCAGCGGTGACCGGCGCGTCCCCCGAGCACGGCCAGCGCCTGATAGCGCGGATGGGGGGTAATCATCGTCGTCGGGTTGACGAGGAAAAACCAACGAAGGAGAAGCGCCAATTCGGACTCCGTCAGGTCCGCGGGGTCGCGTCGACTCAAATCGAGCCAGGGATCGCGGGCCTCACCCCTCGCATACTCTTCAAGCTGCTGGACGAGGCAGGGGACCAGATTGAAGGTCAGAGGGAGCTCGGCGAACTCGCGAGCCAGAACCCCCATCGTGTAGTATTCATTCAGCCCGTGGAGGCGGACCCATGGGAGGCGATACTGGCCGGTGCGGAGGTCCCGGTAAAAGGGCTGGTGGTGATGCCAGAGGAGGATAACTCGAAGGGACCCCACCTTAGGGGGTGCGCGCCTCCTCCAGGCTTGCCAGACGAATCTTGACGTCCTCGGCTTGCGGCGCGCTTGGAAGTTCCCTGAGGAAACGCTGGTAGGTTTCCCTCGCGTCGGCCGAGCGCTTCATGGCAACCTGAGTCCGCGCCAGCGCCAGAAGAAACTCACCGTAGAAAGGATCTTTGGCGTTGCGCTCCCCGAGGGCATCCTGGTAGACGGCCATGGCGCGGGCCGTCTCACCCCGACCCTCCAAGGCGTAGCCAAGCCCGAGCTGACTGACCCCGCGAAGGCCGCCGCGCCCCGTGCGCGTGGCCTGCTCAAAACTGGCCACGGCTTTGTCATAGTCCCGTGCCCTGTAATGGAGATTGCCGAGGGCGTAGGAGGCCAGCGGCGCGGTTGAGTGGCGGGGGTATCTCTTGACCACCCCCTCGAGCGCCTGCCTCGCCTGGCCGGAAAGCTCCGGGGCCCCGCTGGCCATGGCCTGGCGGTACAGGACAAAGGCCTGATCGAAGGCGGTCTGCCCCGCCTCCCGCTGGCGCTCCCACCAGTACCAGCCCCCGACGGTGACGAGGAGGATCACGAGAAGGCCGATTCCGGCCAAGACCCCCCGACGCCCCCACTGAGGAAGGGCGTCCCAGTAGGGCCTCCACGTCAAGGCGCGATCCATTGGGCCGAAATCCCTTCCCTCACCTCTTGGAGCATATCGGCCTCGACCCACCCGGCGAGGCCGCTCTTCGTCTTGACCTTGATCCAATTGCCAAAGTCAACGACATACCCGAGGACGGAGATTCGACGATCGATCATGTCCACGTAACGCACGATCTCGCCCCGTCTGACCACGCCGGCCCGCTGGGCCTGAACGGTTGCCTCGGTATAGAGGCCGGCCTCCGAGGCAACAACCCGGAAGAGTCGTTCCCCAGTGGAAGTCACTGGCGGGGGCGAGGGGGGGGGAACCGTGGCGATCGACGGAGGGGATGGCCGGGCCACGGGCGGCGGTTGGGACTGCTGAGGCCGAGTCGTTGACGGCGCCGGGGATACGGCGACAGGCGGCGAAGCCGGCGCCGAAGGCGGAGGGGCCGCCGATTCTTGGCCCCTCGGGGTGATCGCCGGGGAAGGGGCCGACTCTCGGTACTCTTTCAAATCGGTCAGAGCGACCGCCACTTCCCCAAGATCAGTTTTGAACCGAAGGCGGCCCCCAACAATCGTTCCCGTGATCGTCCGGCCATCCTTCAGCCGGATTTCCCTTGCCGTGAGAGAGACAATCGTCTCCGGCGCGAGCTCCAAGAGGTCCTTCCCCGTGCTGACCAGAATCAACTCTCCAGTCGGAGTCCCCTGGAAGGTCGTCCCGTTGTTGAGCGAGACCATGCCCGCGTCTGAGACGGAGACGAGGGCAAAGAGGAGAATCCAGAACCAGATCTCAATTTGACTTCGCATCACACCCTCACCACCGCGGGGGCCGAAGCCGAAAGCCGTGGGATGCTCCGTTCCACCCACACCTCGCCTTTCACCACGGCGCCGTCGGCCACGTTGAAGCTCCCGCTCTTGAAGTTTCCAGTCAGCATCCCATTGGAAAGAATCTGGACACCCTCGGTGGCGGCGAGGTTCCCTCTCACCCGACCGGCCACGACGATCGAGGTCGCGGAGATCTCGCCATCCACCTCGGCCTTCGGACCGACGAAGGCGTCTCCCGTGATGGCGACGCTCCCCTCAAAACGGCCCATGATGCGAACGTCTCCGTCGCCGGTAATCTCTCCCTTGAGGGTCAGCCCCTCTCCGAGGAGGTAGCCTGATGTCATGACCGACGGCTCGAAATCTTCGCCGTCGTCAGGCTCTCCAAATCCGAAAAACCGCCGAAACCACCGAAACACCTTCATTGGCGCTTCAACCCCTTCCTGCGTCGGCGGTTCTCCCCGCCGCCAGCCTCCGCTGGTCTTTGGACACAACTCATGTTTTTTCCAGCAATTTTCACTGTAGGATGGGGGCTCGCCGCATGTCAAGTTTTCTGGCAGTCTGGAACCTTCAGGGGTTTTGCCGGGGCCATCGGGTTCCCGCCGTTCCGTGTCGCCCTGTTTTGACAGGGAAGGGCGCGCATGCTACTGTCCCGGTGTCTCCGGAAGATAAGCCTGACACCGACGAGGGAGGCGCACATGAGGATTGACGTGCACGCCCACTATTTCCCAGTCGAATACATGGACTGCCTGGCTCGCCTCGGGCGCCCGGCTCGTGATGCGAGATTCGCTCCCGGCGCCGGGGTCACCCTGGCCGAACGGGTGGAGATGTTCGACAACGCCAAGATTGATGTTCAGGTTCTGTCGGTTGGGTCGCAGGCTCCCTACCTCCCCAGGGAGGCCGACGCTGTCGAGACCGCGCGCCTCGCCAATGATCTGTACGCCGATGTCTGCAAGCGGTATGGAGGGCGCTTTGCGGCCTTCGCCAGCGTTCCGCTTCCTCACGTTGAAGCGGCCATTGCCGAAATGGAACGCTGCCTGAGTACCTTGGGCATGGTGGGGGTGACGGTCGCTTGCTCGGTGAACGGCAGGCCACTCGACGACCCGGAGTTCGACCCCTTCTTTGCCGAGTTGGATCGCCGCGCGGTGGTGCTCTTCCTTCATCCGGCCGGGGCGGGGGCCGGGCCTAATTCGGCTGAGTACGGACTCACCTGGATGGTCGGCGCCCAGTTCGAGGACACCGTTACAGCGCTCCGTCTCGTCTTCTCTGGACTCACCTCGCGCTACCCGCGCATCCGCATCATTGTGCCGCATCTGGGCGGTACCCTGCCCTTCCTGCTCCAGCGCCTCGATGACCACGCTGAGCGGATGCGCTTCAGAGGAGAGCCACCCGCGATCGACGGGCCGCCGAGCGCCTTTGTCAAGCGATTGTGGTTCGACACCGTGAACTGCCATCCGGCATCGCTTCGTTGCGCCTGCGAGTCTTTCGGCGCTGACCGTTTGATGCTGGGGACCGACTTCCCCTACCTGGCCGGCCCGAAGTTCCAGCGCTGTGTCACGTATGTGGAGGAGGCCCTTTCGGAGAAAGAAGCGACGGCCATCCTCGACCAGACCGCCCAGGCACTTCTCGGGCTCGGGGCGAAGTAGGGCCCTGAAAAACTTGACATGCTCCCCCCGAACCCCCCTAGACTGACCACAGGCACAGCCGGATCCTCGGGAGGGACCGAGGGGGGGGGACATGCGATGCGTGAACAGGTGGTGGTGGAACGCAGGGAGAGAGGCAACGTTCGCCTCCTCTTCATCGTGGCGCGAGACCGACTCGGCCTCTACGACTATCTGTCGAACCACTTCTCACAGGAGAAGGAGGTGAGGGTAATTCTCGACCGGAGGCGAACAGAGAGGCGAGAGTCCTTCCAGCCGTATGAACCGGATCGGCGCGGGAAGGACCGCCGACGAGAACCCACAACGGACAATTATCTCCGCTCGCTTGGGTATATGATCGCCCGCTAAGATGAGATTCGGGGTTGCCCCTTGACAGCGCCCCTCCGTCCCGCCTGGAGTCCCTGGAAATCCCCCCGTCAAACCTTCATTGGGGGGGGCAGTATCCCCTTGACAGTCTCCCGGATTCGCCCCTAGACTGGTTCTAAAGCTCATTATCTGACCCTCGGGGAGGCAGTGATGCCCCTGCATCGGGTCCCTAGACAGTCTTCCCGCACTCCCCCACACCACGCTGATGGTTCTTGCCTCCGTCTGTGCGTCGCCCATGTCCTCAGGATCGAAAACCCTGTCTGTGAGCCTTCTCAAGGGATCCGGGACGCCTGGAAAGGAGTGTGTCATGGACGCTCAGCTTAGCGCAGCGGGCTCGGCTCCCGCAGAAAGCGACTCTGGAGAAAGCTCCAATCTGTACCAGGATGGCATTGTGGCCGGCACGATCGGAGCGACCACGATCGCCGTCTGGTTCCTCCTCCTTGACACGATCAAAGGGCGACCCTTCTATACCCCCACCGTCCTCGGAACCGTGCTCTTCCAACGGGGAGGGACGCTCCCCTCGCCGGAAACTCTTCCGCCTTCGTTTCAATTGGTTCTGGTCTACACTTGGGTCCATTGGCTCGTCTTCTGTGTGATCGGCGGAGTCGTGTCGCGGCTCCTTGTGGCAGCGGAGCGGAAGCCGGACTTGGGATTCGGCATTTTGCTCCTCTTTGTCGTGTTCGAGTTCGGGTTTCTCGTGGCAGCCATGCTCTTCTCGGAAGTGATTCTCCGCGCCCTTGCTTGGCAGGAGATCCTCCTCGGGAATCTCCTTGCCGCGGCCGCCATGGGTGGATATTTCTGGCGCCGACATCCTCATTTGACGATACGGCCGTAGTCCTCACGCCTGTCTGAAGCCGACTCCGAGTGGGAGCGGCCCGGCGTGATTGCGTCTCAGGAGGACTCTGAGCAATGAAAAAGCTCCGAGATATCATGCGGCACGGCTTTCTCTTCATGGTTCAGCGGAGCGTCGTGGTCACCGAAGCCGTCCACGTGATGGCCACCCACAACGTCGGAATTGTCATTGTGCTGGACGGCGAACGCATGGTCGGGGTGTTCTCGGAACGGGACGTCGTAAGGCGCGTCGTGGACCGGGGCCTCGATCCTGCCCGGACACCGATCGAAGACGTGATGACGACCGACATCGTCGTCGCTGACGCCGATGACGATTACCAATCAGCGATGCGCAAGATGGACCAGGCGAACATCCGTCACCTACCCGTCGTGAGCGAAGGACGTCTCCTGTCCATGATTTCCATCCGTGATCTCATTCGGGTTGACATGCAAGATAAGGGCGAGGAAATCCGCTACCTGCGCGAATATCTCTTTCAGGCCCCACAGACATCACCGCGACCGGAGAGGTGAGCCCGCGGCCTTCGCGGCCGTCGCGCGCGCTTACAATCTCAGGGCCTCTGGGGGACGGGGGGCTTCTCCGGTTGGATATGCCCGCATTTGGGACAGGTGCGGAGCTCGACCCTCGCGTCGAAGTGTTCGATGGCGATCTTCAGCTCCTTCTCAATGTCCGCAACGTGCATCGTGACTTCATGAAGCAGGGCATCACAGCGGTCGCAGAACCACAGGAGTGATTCGGCCTGATCCGGCGTCCGCGTGATCTCTACCACCAGGCCCCATGTGTCCGGGGGACGGTGCGGAGAGTGCGGGGTGAAGGCCGGCACGAGCAGCATCTCCCCTTCGCGGATGACCTCTTCCCGGCGTTTTCCGTCTTCCATGTATTCCAGGCTCATGTCACCCTTCAGCATGTAGAAGATCTCGTCCGACGGATCCACGTGGAAGTCACGCCGGGCATTGGGGCCACGGATAATCATGGCCGTGAACTGCGAATCCTCCCAGATAACCCGGTTACCGACGGGTGGCTCGAAGGAGGAACGGTTCTCCTCCACCCACTGCCAGAGATTACGAGAGATGAGCGCTTTCATGCGGTAGCCCCCTCCTGGGATCGGATGACACCGAGGTTGCTCGCCGGCGCTGGGAAAAATCAAGCCCGGTGGGGGTCACCCCCTCCACCGGGCATCCGGCACAGCCTTAGCTGTGCGCTTCCCAGCACGAGCCGGGATATTCACGTTCTCTCGACTGCGGCGCCATCAGGCGGGCGCGACGGGCGCAACCCGATGGCGCCCTGCAGAGTCCGGTGGAGTCTCCATCACTCAACCCTCCGATGGTCACTGCCACGACAGGAGACGGCGCCATCTCCGTCATTTCTAGTTAACTCCAGGTGCAGAGCTCTGTCAAGTGGGAAGGCAGTCCCCAAAAGCAATCCTTGACAGTTCATCTCGATTCCCCCGTAGTATAGCCGTCATGTGTACGACCATGCGGCAACGGCTCGTCCCGCCTTTGCTTGTCGCGCTATCGGTCTGCCCCAGTGCCGCAGCCGCCGACCAAGCCTTCTCTGTCGACGGCAACTGGATTGGCCCCTGACGCCCGACTCCCACGTCATGCCCGACCCTCGCGCTCTGTGGACCCTTCTTACGAATCGCGCGGCACTCTCGGAGTATCTCCGGGGCTGGGGGGTCTGGGGGCCGGCCGTCTTCGTCGCGCTCCAGGCCGTGCAGGTGATCCTCTTTGTGATCCCGGGGGAGCTGACGGGCATCGTCGGAGGATTTCTGTTCGGCGCCTCGCTCGGTTTCATCTACTCCATGGTTGGGCTCACCCTCGGCACGATGGCGACTTTCGGGATCGGACACGTTTTGGGGAAGCGGTTTCTCTTCTGGCTCCTCGGCAAAACGCGGTACACCCGTCTCGCGCGCTTCACGGCGCGGGGCGGGCCGGCGGTGGCATTCGTGCTGTACGTCATCCCCGGATTTCCAAAAGACGTCCTCGGCTATGTGTTCGGAGCGAGCCAGCTTTCCGCCCAGACGTTTTTCATCGTTACGACCCTGGCGCGCGCGCCGGGCACGTGGTTTCTGACACTCGAGGGCAGCAAGGCGGGGACTCGGGCCTGGGGCGAGCTGGCGGTGATCACTCTGGTTGCCGCGATCACAGCGTTCCTCGGCTATTGCTATCGGGCGCAAATCCTGGCGTGGGTCAGGCGCCGGCCGCCACGCTGAGGGAGATTAGGAGCTTGACAAACGCCGGGTCAATTTACCCTTGTGAGAGGACGCGAGAGTGAGTAAGCTGAAGCCGTGAAACAACCAGCACCGCTACTACCACCAGAAGTCGCACTAGCGGGCAGCACTCTGTGGGAGGAACGACATGACCATCGTTGACCGGCTGAATGAACTCCTCGAGGCGGAACGCGCCGGTGTCGAGACCCTCTCGCGACTCATTCCGGAGGCGAGTACCCCGGAGATGCAAAGACTCTTCCCGCAGGTCCGGGACGACGAGGCCTGGTCGTGTGCGGGGCTCGCCCGCTCGATCAAGACCCTCGGCGGGGTCATGTCGGAGAAGAAGGGGGACTTCGCCGAAAAGGTGATGGGCGAGCCCACCCTCGCCGCCCGGCTCAAGCTCCTGAACCGGGGGCAGATGTGGGTCGTCAAGCGGCTCGACGCCCTGCTGGGGGAGACTCCGCCCGCGTCTGTCGCCGACTTCCTGAAGGAGATGAAGGCCCGCCACCTTACCAACATCAGCGCGTGCGATAAACTGGCGGAGTCCCTTGGGTGATCATGGTCCGCGAAAGCATTGGTGCCCCCGGGGTGACTCGAACACCCGGCCCACGGTTTAGGAAACCGCTGCTCTGTCCACCTGAGCTACGGGGGCGCGCGGACTTGATTGTACCACTTCTCTGTTGACGGACCTCTTGACGGCCCCTCGCCTGGCTTGCTATCCTCGCCGTGGCGATGGAAAAGAAACGGGCGATAAAAAACTGGCCGAAGACGGGAAATCCGAAGTCCAAAGCAGC
>JACOUJ010000276.1 GCA_016177865.1 Candidatus Rokuibacteriota bacterium | reverse complement strand
GTGCTGGAAAGACCTGTCCCCATGATTCAATCATCTCCCACTGGGTCCCTCCTATACAACGGCATTTCGTTGAATCTCTGCCGGCGTGTCTGGGGAATTTCCCCCATGGGGCGGGGAAGATTCCTCACCCTGCCTCTCCTCTTCGGTCCTGTGCCACAGCCCGAACTTCCTCGCCCGGTACCGCAGCTCATCCCGCGTAAGGCCCAGGAGCCGCGCGGCTCGGCTCTGATTCCCTCCGGTCAGCTCCAGGGCCTGACGAACGAGCTCTCGCTCCACTTCCTCCAAGACGACACCGGTGGACGGCAGATGGAAGCCGGATTTCTCTTGAGCCACGACAGATACCCGGCTAGCGATCTCCGGCGGAAGGTGAGCTAGCAGCAGCTCTCCGGCATCCTCCAGGATCATGGCGCGTTCGATCACGTTCCGAAGCTCCCGCACGTTGCCGGGCCAGTCGTATTGAACAAGGAGCCGCTCGGCCTCCAGCGAGAGGCGGGGAAGCCGCTTCTTGAACTCGCGGCTGAAGTGCTCCAGGAAGTAGCCGGCGAGGAGGGGAATATCCTCGCGACGGTCTCGGAGCGGCGGCAAGGTGATGGTGACGACCTGCAGCCGGTAGTAGAGGTCCTTACGGAAGGTCCCACCGTCCACGGCTTGCCGGAGATCGCGGTTGGTGGCCCCGATCACCCGAACATCGACGGAGACATCCTTGGTGCCGCCGACCCTCCGGAAGCGCCGCTCTTCGAGTACCCTTAGGAGCTTGGCCTGGAGCCCCCCGCTCATGTCGCCGATCTCGTCCAGGAAGATCGTCCCTCCCTGGGCCACCTCGAAGAGGCCTCGCTTCTGCGTCTTGGCATCGGTGAAGGCACCGCGCTCGTGGCCAAAGAGCTCGGATTCCAGAAGGGTCTCCGGCATGGCGGTGCAGGCGATCTCCATGAACGGCTCCTCGGCACGGGCGCTTTCGTAATGGATGGCCTTGGCCAGGAGATCCTTGCCGGTGCCGCTCTCGCCCTGGATCAAAACCGTGGCGGCCTCGCTCTGAGCCACCTTGCGAGCTACCGCGATGACCTCCTGGATCGCGCGACTGGTTCCCACGATTCGATCGAAGTGGTACGGATAGAGGTGTTTCTCACTGAGGAGCTGAACCTTCCGCTTGAGCTGGCTGGCCTCGAGCGCATTTCGAATGGTGACGGCCAGGTTCTCGAAGTCGATGGGCTTGGGCAGGTAGTCGTAGGCCGTGAGCTTCATCGCCTCCACCGCCGTCCCGACGTCTGCGTAGGCGGTCATGACGAGGACCTGGATGTGGGGGCTCAGTTCCTTGATCTGGCGGAGCACCTGGAGCCCATCGATGTCGGGGAGCCTCAAATCCAGGAGAACGAGGTCCGGCGGGTCCTCTCGGACCGCAGCCAGAGCCGCCTCCCCGGTCGAGGCGGTGGAGACCTCATAGCCGCCCTTCGCCAGCGTCTGTTCGACGGACCAGCGAATCAGCCGTTCATCATCAACGATGAGCAGTTTTGATGACATCAGCCTGACTCCTTGCCGTGTGTCCGGACTGACGATCTCGCTCGCCGCCGAGGGGCGTGAGTGACGGCACCGGTCCGGTTGTCGGCCGCGCCCTCGGTCGGGACGGGAAAGGTGAGCCGAAACGTGGTGCCCTTCCCTACTTCGCTCTCCACCACGATTTGCCCGTTGTGCTGTTCCACGATCCGGGCCGCGATCGCGAGGCCGAGCCCCGTCCCCTGTGCCTTGGTGGTGAAGAAGGGTTGAAAAATCCGGGAGAGATCTTCCCTGGGAATTCCCGGCCCGGTGTCGCCGATCACCACCTTTACCTCCTGCTTCCCAAAAGCGCCGTTGCCAAGGCGGGTATTCACCGTGAGCCGTCCGCCATTGGGCATGGCCTGGCGAGCATTCACCAGGATGTTGAGGAGCGCCTGGTGGAGGAGCGTCGGGTCCAGCAGGAGTGTCGGGAGGTTCGGATCGAGCTGCTTCACGATCTCAATCTCTTTCTCCTTCCCTGACCCCATGGGAAGAAGCCACAGGCTTTCCTCGACGATCTCATTGACGTTCAGGGGGAGAGACTGCAGTGCCGGCGGTCGGGCGTGCCGGAGGAGATCGCTTAACGTCTTGTTCATCCTCGAGATTTGGGCCTGAACTTCGGCGAGCAAGGCCCGCCGGGCGTCATCGGGGGGAAGCTGGTCGGTCAGCACGTGCAGCGCCCCCGAGATCCCCGCTAGTGGATTGCGGAGATCGTGCGCCAGCCCGGCAGCCAGCTCCCCCACCGTCGCAAGCCGATCCGATCGGATGAGCTGCTCCTGCGCCTCCCTGAGGCGCTGATGCCGCTCCCGGAGCTCTCGGTTAAGCTGCTCGACGACCTGTCGCTCCCGGCGTTCGCGTTCGGCGAGCCCCCCCATGGAAAGTCCGACCAGCAGGAAGAACCCGATGCGAAGGCCGAGATCGCTCAGGTGGACCGTCACGTGGATCGGTGGGGGCCAGCTGTCGGCGAAGAGGTAGAGAAGACTAGCGCTGACGGCCACAAGAACGCCCGTAGCCAGCCCGAAATAGAAGGCGTGGAGAGCGATCAGGAGATAAAATGCCAGAAAAAAGTTGCTCGCCATCCCTCCCGTGGTCCGCACCAGCAGGAAGATGAACACCAGGTCGAGGACCATGGCGGCGCGGTAAAGACGCCGGATGTGGCCGGGCCAGCGCCCGCTGATGACATACAGTAGCGCGCTGTAGCCGGCGAACGCGCCCATGAGCAGAAGAATCTGACGGTGCGCTCCCGGATCTTCCGGGTGGTCGACGAGGTTAATGGCCCACCACACCATGCCCGCAACGAGCGTCACGCCCCTGAGAGTCGCAAACCACCGGTCCAGCGGTGCAAGGGGTTGCCAGATGCGGACCCAGTATGGAGGGGACCCGGTCATGAGGGCCTCCCGTACGTGGCGACCCTCATTTCCCGCCCCCTGGCTTGCTTGGCTGGAGGCCGGTTGGCTTGGGGGCAAGAGCGCGGCCCTTGGCCTCGGCAATCATGGCGCGGGCCTGGTCAGCGTCCTGTCCCGAGGGGATCACGGTCAGGAACGCCTCCAATGTCTTGATGGCTCCGGTGTAGTCCTGTTTGGCGCGATAGAGAATGTTCGCCTTGTCCCAGAGGGCATGGGCGTAGGTCGGGTCGAGAGTCAAGGCCTTGTCCAGGTGGGCCAGGGCTTGATCGACGTTCCCGCTGGCAAAGAGGATAAGGCCTGTATGGGTAATGGCTTCGACGTTATTGGGGTCGCGCTCGACGATCTGCTTGTAGGCCGCGATAGCCTCGGAGAGCCGGTCTTCATCGAGGGCCCGGTGGGCGAAGGCCAGGAGCCTTTTTAGATCGGAGGGGTTTTCTCGGAGCTCCTGCTCGAGCTGGGCGAGGCGATCCGAGGAGGGTGATCTCGCAGACGGGGGAGCCGGGGACGTGAGCCGGGCAAGCAGGAGCCCGAGCCCCAGGCCGACGACGAGAAGCCCGAGCGCCCCGGCGACGAGCGTCGGGGGGCGTCCCAACAATTGTAGCCATCCGGTCTCAACGGGGGGGCGCTGTGGCGTCTGGACACGGGGTCGCTTCGCTTCCGCCAGGGTTGGCTCCAGCATTTCAGTCCGGCCAAGCAACAGAGCGGCGCCGGTCTCCAGCTCCGTCCGCAAGCGGCCATGATCTTCGCTTGAGAGCTTTCCTCCCGCGAGATCCGCGTCCAGCTCGGCGATGGCCTGGTAGCGGGCCTCAAGCTCCTCCCTCAGCCTGGCAAGCTCAGCCGTCGGTTCGGGGGACCGCGGAGGAACTGACTCCGCCCGCCGCCGAAGGAACGGCCAGGCCGATAGCACTATGGCGAGAAGCGCCAGGCCTCCGATGATCAGGATCAGGTCCACTTTCGCTCTTCCACTTCCTGGCGCACCCGCGCCAGGTACGTCGGATCTACTCCATCTACTCCCGGAAGGGTCGCCGGCGATCGCTTGACCCACCGCCTGAGGAGCAGCACCCCCGCCGTCAGCCCGCCGCCCAGCCCGACGAACGGGACGAGCCAGGCCAGGAGGGAAAAACCCCGCGCGGGCGGGACCAGGAGAATCCACTCGCCGTACCGTTCAACCAGGTAGGCCCGGATCGCTTCCGACCGATCGCCTTCACGCAGGCGCTCCCGGATGAGATCGCGCATCTGCTTGGCCATCTCCGAGGGAGAATCGGCAACGGAGAGGTTCTGGCAGACCGGGCAGCGAAGCTCTCCCGCCAGGGCGCGGACCTCGGCCTCGAGCGCGTCTTCGGCCCCGAGGCCGACACCGGGCGCCTGGGCGATCAGGACAACAAGCAGGAGCCCCCCGAACGCCCTCACGCTCGATCTCCCCTGGCGCCCAGGAGCCGCTCAATTTCTCGCTCGAGAATTTCCCTCGTTACGGCCCCGATGTGCTTGTGCTGGATGCGCGCCTCCTGATCGAGGATGAATGTCTCGGGGACTCCGTACATCCCGTACGCGATCGAGATGTTGCCGGTGAAGTCAGGACCGTTGGGATAGGTCTTCCCATGCTCTCGGATGAACGCGCGGGCGTCGGTCTCCTTATCCTGAACGTTGACCCCGACGAACATGACGCCCCGCTCTCGGTACCGGCGCCAGATTCCCTCCAGCGCCTCCGCCTCCTCCCGGCACGCAAGGCACCAGGAGGCCCAGAAGTTCACCACGACCACCCGCCCGCGGAGCTCTGCCAGTTTGACCTGCCCTCCATCAAAAAGTTGGAGGGTGAAATCCGGAGCCC
>JACOUJ010000275.1 GCA_016177865.1 Candidatus Rokuibacteriota bacterium | reverse complement strand
GGGCGCGCGCCTCCCTCGCCAGCGCCCGCGCGATGCGGAGGCACTGCTCGGCGACCTCGCGGTCGCCCAGCCCCGCGAACGCTTCGGCAGCGCGGAGGAAGCCCTCGACCGAGCGGTGCTGGCGCGCGCGGAAGAGCGCCGCGAGATAGAGATTGCGGGCCCCCGCGGCGGCGACTTGGCGGAGGCCCGAGAGCTGCCCGATGCGGAGAGACGCGTGGCCGACCTCGAGCAGTCCCTCCCACTGCCAGCTTCCGAGCGCCGACACGTACGCGTCATGCCACGCGCCCTCGGCGGCGCTGACGTCCCTCCGGGCCAGCGCCTCGTCCACGGCGCGGATGTGGCGGGCCCACGCGCGCTCGCGGGAGCCTTCCAGCTCGCCGGCCTGACCCGGCCGGGGGACCGCGAGCCCGAGGACTGCCGCCGCCGCTGTGGTGGCGATCGATGTTCCCTGCCGCATGCCGTGCCTCCTCGCCCTGTGGCGTTGACTCCGGTCGCGAGAGAGGCAACCCGGGTGCCATGGGCGAGGCGAGGGAAAACAGGGAGTTAGGCCTCACGGCGGGCTCGGTATGCCGGAAATTCGGCAGCTTTCGGCGGCCCGGCGGGGTCCGGGGGAGCGTGAGGAGCTCGCGGCGCGCTACGGACGGTGACGGCGCGGCGCCGGCATCAGGATTGTGGGTTCCCGGAAATCCTTCTCTTCTCGAGGTGTCGATCGGCCGGCCGGGAGTGCGGGACGCCGTGGGGTCGTTCCAGGTAGAAGGTCGCCTTCCGCCTGCAGGGGCTAGGCCGGGGCTAGGCCTGGAGACCGGCATGAGCAGAGCGAGCAATCCCAACCAGTGAGCCACGCCCTGGGTGTACGCTTCCTCGCGTGTGGGACCGGCCCACTACATGATCTGTCGGTCGCGCTCGAAGAGGAGGATCCTCTCGTGTCGCGCGACCTTCAGCATGTCTGGCGTAAATCCTGATCTGCTGAAAAGAGCGAACGCCTCGCGACGTCCCTTGCGTCCCCACTGCACGTGGGTGGCCTTGGCCGTGAGATCTTCGAGGATGTTGGTGCCAATAGGTCTCGAACTCCACTTGACCTCTCCGAAGAGGATCCCATTTGCCTCCTCGTTGATACCGACCACGTCGATTTCATCCTGATGATCCCACCAGCGACCGGCCCGCTGGAGGGGGAAAGGCAGCGTTTTGCATTTGCGGACCAGTTCCCGCGCAATGCGCTCATAAGCTCGATTCAGAAGATGGGGGAGAACCTGACGAAAACGCTGCAGGGCGAGTCCTGTTTCACCCAGGGCCAGGTCGCTGACGAAGGGGTACACGCACTCAAACCAGGATGTGATGAAGGGATCTTGGATACCGTAGAGTGATCGCTTGGATCGTTGCGGGGCCTTCTCCGTAACCGGCACCTCACGGAGGATCAGGCGCAGGTCCTCAAGGACGTGAAGGTACTTGTGCAGCACATTTTTGGGCATACCGGTGTCATTGGTAATCTCGCCGAACTTCCGCTTGCCCTGGCCGACCGCCCGGAGAATGGCCAGATAGTTCCTCGGCTCGCGAAGCTCCTCCCTTAGGAGAAAATCGACCTCACGGAAAAGAAATCCCCCTGGCGTGAGGATCTTCTCTCGAACGTTCTCCTCCAAATTGGCCTTCGGATCGAACTGGCGCAAATAACCCGGCATCCCCCCCAGCATCGCGTAGACCTCGACGCACTTCTCGAATGACCAGTGCTTCGGGAGGAACTGGCGAACGCCGGAGAAATCGAGCGGCTGTATCAGGAGATCCCCGGAGCGACGCCCATAGAGCGGAGCACGCTGGGCCAGGGCCTCTGACTCCATCATTGCCATCGAGGACCCGCATAGGATCAGGCAAATTGGCAGCCGGCTCAACGTCTCGTCCCATCCCTTCTGGAACAGGGAGGAGGTGGCCGGGTTGTTTTCAACCAAGTAGGGACACTCGTCGATCACGAGGGCAAGACCATGGGAGGCACCCTTAGCCCTCTTTGCGGACAGCTTTGCCTTGAGGTATTCAAAGGCCTCAAGCCAGTCGTCGAACCCCTTACGCCCGATGAAAGCATCGTCAAAATGCGCCCCGAGGCGGGTGGCGACCTCCTTGAGCTGGTCCCGGTCGGGGCGCCGATCGGCCAGAAGATAGACGGCGGGCTTGTTTCGAATGAATTGCTTCAGTAGCTCCGTCTTCCCCACGCGGCGCTTGCCATAGACGATGAGCAGCTGGGGATCCCGAGCGCCCCAGCGCTCCTCGAGCCACCTTAGCTCCGCCTCACGGTCGATGAACTTCATAGCCCTAAAAGTCTACTCCTGAGTAGTATACTCTAGAGTAGACTCTTTGACACTTCAGGCCGTCGCGGTGCGGGGGCGGGGGAGGGAGGGCGGGCGGTCTCGATCTTCCCGCCGCACGTTTTTATGGCCAGAACTTCAGTTTCCGTAAAGTCTACTCGTGAGTCGTCTACCCACAAGTAGACTCCCTACTGCCTCCTTCCCGTCCTCCTGGTCCTCGAGGCCGCCCCCGCGGGTCCGGTCCGAAGCCCGTCGCACGGCCTGCCACACCCCAACGTATGGGAGCTCGCGACCACAACCGCATGGTAGACCCGAGCTGGGTCCCCCGTGGCGAGGTCGATGCGCCGCAAGACCTGGTCACTCAGTCGTGGGCTCGAGCGGACCGGCGCTCATCCCGGCGCCAACGTCTCCGTGCGGCGGACCAAGCGGACCGCTGCCTTTGGTCCTTCGGGGGAAGCGGGCTCAGTTTACGGGGTGAACAGACGGACAGGCACGTAGGGCATCATCCGGGTGAAGTCCTCGTCAGCGGTGAACACGAGCTTCCGGTTCTGGATGGCAACCGTCGCAATGATCAGGTCCGGGATGCTGATCCCGAGGACGCCCTTCACGTGGAGGCGATACCGGAACCGGGTGAGGTGCGCCCGAAACCCGTCGCGCTCCGGGGCCAGCGGG
>JACOUJ010000243.1 GCA_016177865.1 Candidatus Rokuibacteriota bacterium | reverse complement strand
CGCTCTCCGTTCTGACCGATGCCCCGTTCTTTCAAGGCACCCTCGAAGACTTGGCGGCGGTCCGCCAGGCCGTCACATTGCCGCTCCTCAGGAAGGACTTCATTCTGGAGGAGTATCAGCTGTGGGAGTCGCGCGCGCGGGGCGCCGATGCGATCCTCCTGATCGTCGCCGTCTTGGACCCGGCGCGGCTCCGCGACCTCCGCCAGGCGGCCAAGGGGCTCGGCCTTGCGGCGCTCGTGGAAGTCCACACCCGGGCGGAGCTGGAGCGCGCCCTGGATGCGGGGGCCCCGCTTGTCGGCGTGAACAATCGGGACCTCCAGAGCTTCGAGACGGGCCTCCGCCCGAGCCTGGAGCTCCTCCCCCTGATCCCTCCGGGGATTCTCCGCGTGAGCGAAAGCGGTCTCTTCACGCGGGACGATGTCCTCGCCGTCGTTCAGGCCGGCGCCCACGCCGTTCTCGTCGGCGAAGCCCTGGTCCGAAGCGAAGACATTCAGGCCAAGGTCCGCGAGCTGGCCCTCCTCAGCTAAGCCGAACCGCTCATGGTTCGAGTCAAGATCTGCGGGATTACCAACGTGGCGGATGCCCTCCAGGCGGTCAAGGCGGGAGCGGATGCCTTGGGCTTCATTTTTGTGCCTCGGACGCCCCGGTACGTGGAGCCGGCTGTCGCGGCTGCGATCATCCGGACGCTTCCCCCCTTCATCCTTCCTGTCGGGGTCTTTTGGGATCACCCTCCTCACGAGGTCCGGGCGATCACGGAGATTTGCGGGTTCGGGGCGCTCCAGTTTCACGGTGACGAGCCGCCGGAGTATGTGGCCCAGTTTCGCCTGCGTGTCATCAAGGCGATCAAGGTCAAAGACGAGATGAGCCTTCGTGGTTTGGCAGAGTACCAGGTTTCGGCATTCCTTCTGGATAGCCCAGTGCGGTGGAGCGAGGGGGAGCCCCGTGCAGCCTTCTCCTGGGAGTTGGCGCGGGCGGTGGCCCGGGAGCACCGCGTCATCCTCTCCGGGGGGCTCGGGCCGGAGACAGTGGCGGAGGCCATCCATGCGGTCAAACCCTATGGCGTGGATGTGAACTCAGGGGTGGAGGCGAAGCCGGGCAGGAAGGATCCTGAGAAGGTCCGGGCGTTCATCCGCCGAGCCAAGGGCTATGAGTGACACGGAGGGTCTGATGCCTCAGGCAAAGCGAGCCCCGAGGCTGCCTGATGCGCGCGGTCACTTCGGGCCGTTCGGTGGCCGCTTCGTTCCGGAGACCCTCATGACGCCGCTTCTGGAGCTGGAGGATGCCTACCGGAGCGCCCAGCAGGATCCCGAGTTTCGCCACGAGCTTGACCACTTGCTTTCGACCTACGCCGGCCGCCCCACGCCGCTCACTTTTGCCGCCCGGCTCACCGATCATTGGGGCGGGGCGCTGATTTACTTGAAGCGTGAGGACCTCTGTCACACCGGCGCTCACAAGATCAATAACTGCCTCGGCCAGGCCCTGCTCGCCCGACGGATGGGGAAACGCCGACTGATCGCGGAGACCGGCGCCGGGCAACACGGAGTGGCCACGGCCACAGTCGCTGCCCTCCTTGGGCTTCAGTGCGAGATCTATATGGGGGAAGAGGACATCGGCCGGCAGGCGTTGAATGTGTTTCGGATGCGCCTTCTGGGGGCGAAGGTCACCTCCGTCACGAGTGGAAGCCGCACGCTGAAGGACGCGATGAACGAAACCCTTCGCGATTGGGTGGCCAACGTGCGCACGACATACTATCTGATCGGCTCCACCGCCGGTCCCCATCCCTATCCCATGATGGTGAGGGATTTTCAGTTGGTGATTGGCCGGGAGACCCGGGCCCAGGTCCGCCGTCTCACCGGCGCCCTCCCGGATTGCCTCGTCGCTTGCGTCGGCGGGGGCTCCAACTCCCTCGGTCTCTTCTTCCCGTTCCTCGGTGACCCGGTGCGGATGGTGGGGGTAGAAGCCGCCGGGGAGGGAATCTCTACGGGCCACCACGCAGCGCCCCTTACGGCGGGGAGCCCCGGCGTGCTTCACGGGAGCTACTCTTACCTGCTCCAGGGAGAAGACGGCCAGATCACCCCCGCCCACTCCATTTCTGCAGGCCTCGATTATCCCGGAGTCGGTCCAGAGCACAGCTATCTCAAGGAGACGGGGCGGGTCGAGTATGTGGCCGCCACCGACTCCGAAGCGCTAGATGCGTTCGAGACCCTGGCGCGCCTCGAAGGGATCATGCCGGCGCTTGAATCGGCCCACGCCGTGGCCCAAGCGAAAAAGCTTGCCCCCGCGCTTTCCCGGGGGCAAGTGATCGTGGTCTGCCTCTCGGGCAGGGGAGACAAGGATGTCCAAGTGGTGGCTGAGCGGAGGAATGGAGGTGGAAGTTGAGTCGGATCTCCACCACCTTCGCCCGTCTTCGCAGTCGGGGGGAGCGGGCGTTCATCCCTTATCTGACCGCTGGCGATCCCTCTCTCGAGGTCACCCGAGCGCTTGTCCTTGAGGCGGAAGCGCGTGGCGCGGACCTCATCGAGCTGGGCTTTCCCTTTTCTGACCCTCTGGCCGATGGCCCAATCATTCAACGCGCCTCCCAGCGCGCCCTCGATGGCGGGGTGACGTTGCTTGGTCTCCTTGACCTCGCCAGAGAATTGCGTGGGAGGCTTCGCGCCCCCTTGATCCTCATGACATACATGAACCCCCTGCTTGCCTACGGTCTCGAGGCCGTGACGAAGGAGGCATCGGCAGGGTTTGATGGGCTCATTGTCCCCGACCTGCCGCTGGAAGAGGCGGGGCCACTTCAGAGGGGGGCCCGTCAAGCCGGTCTCGACCTGATCTTCCTTGTTGCCCCGACGAGTAGTCCCGAACGAATCCGCCTGATTGCCCGAAAGACCCGTGGATTTCTCTACGCCGTCTCTCTTAGGGGGGTCACCGGGCCTCGGGCTCAGCTCCCGTCGGACCTCGTGAGCTATCTCCAGGGCATTCGGGCGGTGACAGAGAAACCGATTTCGGTCGGCTTTGGGATCAGTCATCCCGAGCAGGTCAGGGCCCTGGCCGCGTATGCCGACGGCGTGATCGTGGGAAGCGCTCTCGTCCATCTGGTGGAGGAGGGCGGAAAAGACGCGGTTCGGCGAGTCGGTGATTTCGTTGCGACCCTGAAGGCCGTGACCCGGGAGTAAAGCGCCATGGCGTGGTGGTTTAAGCACAAGGAAGGCGGAGAGAAGCCCCGAAAGGGACTCACCACCGAGGGGCTCTGGGTCAAGTGCGAGGCCTGCAAAGAGATCGTTTACAAGGCGGAGCTGGAGCGGAACGCCCGGGTGTGCCCGAAGTGTCGTGCCCCGTTCCGGATCTCGGCTCGGGAGCGCCTTACCATGCTCGTTGATGAGGGGAGCTTTGAGGAGCGGGACGCGGGCCTCCGTCCGCTCGACCCTCTTGGGTTCAAGGACACCAAGCGCTATCGGGAGCGCCTCCGGGGCGCCAAGGAGAAAACCGGCCTGGAGGAGGCGGTGATCTCCGGCGTGGCTCGCATCGGGGGCTACGTCGTGGTCATCGCGGTGTTCGAGTTCGGGTTCCTGGGGGGGAGCATGGCCTCGGTGGTCGGAGAGCGCCTGACCCGCGCCATCGAGCTTTCCGCACGGAAGCGCTGGCCACTCATCATCGTGGCCGCATCAGGGGGGGCGCGGATGCAGGAGGGGATCCTCTCTCTCATGCAGATGGCCAAGACCTCTGCGGCCCTGGGCCGTCTCGCCGAAGAGCGGGTGCCCTACATCACCGTCCTGACCGACCCGACGACGGGAGGCGTGACCGCCAGCTTCGCTTCCCTCGGGGATGTGATTCTCGCCGAGCCTCGGGCCCTCATCGGCTTCGCCGGTCCCCGCGTCATCGCGGAGACGATTCGTCAGCCGCTCCCCGAAGGGTTTCAGCGGTCTGAGTTCCTCCTCGATCACGGTCAGGTGGATTGCATCGTGGAGCGCAAGGATCTCCGCGAGACCCTGCGCCGCCTCCTGGCCTTCTTCGTGGAGGGCCCTGAGCTTCCCTCCCTCGCATGACCTATTCGGAATCTCTCAGGATCCTCCTCGCGCTGGAGCGGTTCGGAGTCCAGCCGGGGCTTGAACGGATTGAAGCCCTTTTGGAGGCACTGGACCGCCCTGAGGCGCGCCTTCGCATCGTCCACGTGGGAGGGACCAACGGCAAAGGCTCCACCGCCGCGATGGCCGCTTCAATCTTTGAGGCCGCGGGACATCGCGTGGGCCTCTATACTTCCCCGCATCTTCTCGCGTTTCCCGAGCGGATCCGGATCGAAGGCCGCCCACTCCCCGAAGCCACAGTGGCCCGCGGGGTCGAGCGGATTCAACCGCTCCTCGAGACGATCCAGCCGACGTTCTTCGAGGCGACGACGGCCCTGGCCCTCGCGGCCTTTGCCGAGGCCTCTGTGGATGTCGCGGTGCTGGAGGTCGGGATGGGCGGGTGCTGGGATGCGACCACGGTCGGGCGTCCCCTGGTCTCGATCCTGACTCCGATCTCCTATGACCACCAAGCCTATCTTGGGTCGAGGCTCACGGAGATCGCGGCGGAGAAAGCGGCGATTATCCGAAGCGGGCTAGCGGCTTCCGCCGAGCAGGCGTCGGAGGTGATGGGCATTATTGATGCTCGAGCCCACGAAGTGGGCATTCCGCTCCTCCGGGCCGGTCGAGAGCTCCACGTCCGGGTGCGCGAGAATAGTCTCCAAGGTCAGGTGATCGACCTCGCCGGCCCGGGGTGGGAGTACGAAAAGTGCTCCCTCTCCCTGGTCGGGCTCTTTCAGCCGGGAAACGCCCTCCTCGCGGTCGCGGGAGTTCGCGCGAGCGGGATTCCCGTCTCTGAGACCGCGATCCGCCTCGGACTGGCTCGGGTCTCATGGCCCGGTCGCTTCCAGGTCATTCGAGAGAAGCCTACCTTGGTTCTCGATGGCGCCCATAACCTCCACGGGGCTCAAGCCCTGGCGTCTTCTCTTCGTCACTACTTCCCGGGACAGCCCCTCACACTCGTCGTCGGGATCTCTCGAGATAAAGATCTGGCGGGGATCCTGAAGGTCCTCGCGCCCCTGGGCCGACGGATGATCCTCACCGCCGCCCAGAATCCGAGGGCCGCCGCCCCGGCCGAGCTCCAGGCTCACCTTCCTCCGTACGAGGGCGAGCTCGAGCTTATCCCCTCTCTTGTCGAGGTCCTCCCCTCGCTCCTCGGAGGCCCCAACGGCGTCATCGTCGTCACCGGTTCTCTCTTTCTCGTGGCGGATGCGCTGGCCTGGTTCGAGAAAAGCCTTGGCCACTAAGAGCGCCGTATGATAGCCTAAATTGTTTTGGAATTAAGTACTTCCATTGTGGAGGTCGAGTGAAGCGACGGGCATGGAAGGGGTGGACGGTCGGAGCTTTCCTCCTCCTGCTCTCCCTCCCGCTGGGGTCCCCTTCGGCCTGGGGCCAGAGACCCCAGACCTTGACGCTCGGGCCCGGAACTGACCCCGTCACGCTGTTTGCCGAGCGAATCGAGCACATCGAGCGGGAGCACCTCCTCATCGCCAGTGGCAACGTGGAAGCCCAGCAAGGAGAGGTCCGGCTGGAGGCGGATCGTCTCGAGATCAACACAGAGACTGGAGTCGGGGTGGCCGTGGGCAAGGTGGTCTTCCACGATGGGATTGATCGGATCCTGGGAGAGCGGATGGAGTTTAACTTTCGAAGCGGGACCGGCGTTGTCTTCAAAGGGGACGCCTTTGCCCAACCCCACTTCTTCGTCCGTGGGGATCGGATGGAGCGTTTAGGGGAGAAGGTCTATCGGGTCCAACAAGGGCTCTTCACGACCTGCGATCAGCCCGACCCTCACTGGTCCGTCACATTCGGAGGGATGACCGCCACGCTGGATGACTGGCTCTATGGGACCAATGCCACCTTCTGGGCATGGAAGATTCCCCTGATCCCTTGGATTCCCTACTTCGCCACCGGCCTGCGCAAGGACCGGCACACGGGGGCTCCTCTCGCCAACCTTCGGGCAGTCCTCGACCAAGGGATTTGAGATGAGCCTCCCGTTCTTCTGGGTGATCTCTGAGAGCCAGGACCTCACCGTGGCCCCGCGTTACTTCGAGAAACGGGGAGTCGGGTTCGGCGCGGAGTATCGCTTTGCCCGAAGCGAGCGCTCCCGGGGGGAGGTGGCGGGGTTTTTCATCCATGATACCGAAACCCAGGATGACCGCTACGTTCTTGGGCTCCGTCACGAGGAGCGCTTCACAGACCAGCTGACCCTAAAAGCGGATCTCGGGTATGTCAGCGACGATCAGTATCTCCCCAACTATGGCGACACGCTCGATCAGCGGAGTCGGCAGCGGGGCGAGTCCAACCTGTCAGTGACCCAGCGGTGGCCGACGTGGAACCTGGTAGGGAATCTCTTTTACTACCAGGATCT
>JACOUJ010000242.1 GCA_016177865.1 Candidatus Rokuibacteriota bacterium | reverse complement strand
CGATAGTCGGCCCGGCACATGAAGCCCTCGAGCGGGCTCAAGGCGCCCACGGCGAGGAGATCGAGATCAGACATGGCGCGGGCGTTCAGGACGACCTTCGGCAAATCTCTGGCCCTCGCGATCGCCTCCTCTCTCGCCTCACTGACCAGGATGCGGTCAACGAGTGTGCCCCCATGGGGCGCCATCACGCCGAGGTCCGGAGAGGCCTTCCCGAGGATAGGCGGCTTCATGAGGTCACTGCGCGGGATGGAGGCCGCACTCTTTGGCCGCGGGATCCCCCTCCCACCACCACCGCCCCGCCCGCAGATCCTCGCCGGGCTGGACCGCGCGGGTGCAGGGGGCGCAGCCGATGCTCGGATACCCCCGGTCATGCAAGGCGTTATAGGGAATCTGGCGCTCTCGAATGTAGGCCCACACCTCGTCCCAGCTCCAGTCGGCAAGCGGATTCAGCTTGATGATCCCCCCGTGATCCCGGTCCACTTCGATCTTCTCGACTCGCGTCCGGGTCACGGCCTGCTCTCGCCGAAGCCCGGTGATCCAGGCGTCGAGCCCGCGAAGGGCGCGGCCGAGGGGCTCCACCTTTCTGACCCCGCAGCAGAGCTTTCGGTTCTCCACGCTCTTGTAAAAGAGGTTCACGCCGCGCTCCCGCACCATGGTCTCGACGGCCTCGGCCTGGGGGCAATAGACTTCAATGGAGACACCGTACCGCTCTCGGATGGCGTCCATGAGCGTATAGGTCTCGGCGGGCAGGCGGCCGGTGTCCAGGGTAAAGACCCTGGTCGGCGGCTCCAATTTTGAGAGCATGTCGATCAGCACGACGTCTTCGGCCCCGAAGCTACTGGCCAAGCCCAGCCGTGGGGAGAACGTGTCGATCGCCCAGCGAAGGAGCGCTTCCGGGCTCGCATCTCTGAATCGATCATTCAGCTCGCTCAGGCTTCCGGGGGAGAGGGCCGAGCCTCGTCCGTCGGCGGTGGAAATGTTCAGATGAGTCATACTTCCTCCTTGGCCTGAAATAGGAACGGGAACGACATCTTGTCTCGAAAGTAGAGATACAGAAGCCACATATCGATCAGCACCACCAAGAGCCAGACGCCGTAGGCCGTCGGGCTGGCCATCAGCTCGAGACCGATCAACGCCCTCGACAATCCGAACCCCACGACCCAGGCATCGAAGCTCATGCAGATTCTCCTGAAGGTTTCACTGCGCATCCGACTGATGAGGTAGGCGCCCAATGGGATGCCAATCACAACGCTGGGCAGGATGGTGAAGAGAATTTGCCTGCTGGTCTCCGTATAGAGGCCCAGGAAGTAGTAGGCGCTCGCCGTAAGAATCGATTCAGTGGACCTGATTATCCCCAGGGCCGCCCGAAAGCTCGCTTTCGCGAACCCCTGATTATTGAACATCAATGCCAGTGGAGGGCCGGAGATGGTCGTGACGGAGTAGAGCACCCCGACGCCTGCGCCGAGGGGCACGCCGACGGTCCTCTCGGCACGAATCGGCCTTCTCACCCCAGCCGCCTGAAGGAGGATCAGGGGGAGCAGGGTGACATAGGTGACGAGCTTGAGCCATTCTGGGTGCGCCCGGGAGAGGATGTAGCTGCCCGCGACGATGCCGGGGATCAGGCCGCAGAGGATCGGCAGCACCCGTCTCCATGTCTCGGGCACGCTCTTCCGATTCACCAGCAAGGTATACCCGTTGAGCATCACCTCGACCAACACCAGCGCCGGACTCAACACCCGATTCGAGTAGAAGAGCAGAGCCACCGGGACCGTCAGAGACGAGAAGCCGTATCCCAGCGCTCCATTGACGATGGCGGCAAAGAGGGTAATCCCCACGAGGGTGACGAGATCGACTCCGGGGAGCACCATTTCCTCTCAGTCTGGAATCGGTTGGGCCCGCTAGGCGTCCACGCCGTGGGGCGGGCGCGGGATTTCGCTCACGCCGCGCACTCGCCCGCGCCGGTCTCGATCTTGAAGCTCTGATCGGCGCCCCAGTCCAGGTACTTGTCGGGCGCCTCGCTCGAGGACGGCAGCTCAGTCCAGGGCGCGAGCGCCGCCTTGACGCGCCCCATACCCACACGGTCCACAAACGCGTTGAAGAGCTCGCCGGCTGACCGCTCGCGGCGGTAGAGATCGAGCAGCGTCTTGACCGCCGCGGGAACGTTCTTGGCGGGAATCCGCGCGACGGGCGTCCCGAAGCGGAGCGGGCCCGGGCCGAGGCCGCCGCCGACCAGCATCTGGTACGTCGGCGCCTGCTCGCCGTGAAACTTCCTGGCACCGCCGTAGAAGCCGATATTCGCGATGTGGTGCTGGCCGCACGAGTTCGGGCAACCGGAGATCTTGACCCGGATGCCCGCCTCATCGGCAAGATCACCGATCTCCTGTTCGATCGTTTCCGCCACGGCAAGGGCGAGGGCGCGGGAGGAGGTGATCCCGAGCTGGCACGTGTCCGCCCCGGGGCACGCCGTGACGTCGATCAGGCGTTCGGCACCCGGCAGCGCCAACTCGGACCCCGCCAAGAGCGCGTGCACCGCCGGCAGCGCGTCGTCGGCAATCCACCGGAGGAGGAAGTTCTGCTGGTTCGTACTCCGGACCGCGCCATCCCCAAACTCACGCGCCGCGCGGGCCACCGCCCGAAGCTGCTCGGGCGTCGCGTCCCCGCGGATCAACCGCACGTGGACAGCGGCGTAGCCCGGTTGCTTCTGCGCCAGGACGTTGGTCACGTGCCAACGCCCATAGGCCGAGTCTACCGCCAGCCGCGGCGCGCCGCTT
>JACOUJ010000241.1 GCA_016177865.1 Candidatus Rokuibacteriota bacterium | reverse complement strand
GCCAGCCACCTCGTCGGGCCAGACCACCACCTGCTTGCCATCCTGCCATTGGATGGTGACCATCTTGTGGGCGATCTGGAACCCGCGCTCGTCCACCTGATAGTCGCCGAAGGCAGTGGTGATCTTGAGCTTCAGAAGCTGCTCGCGGATCTTGTCTGAGTCCAGCGAGTTGGCCCGCCGGATCGCCTCGGTAAAGACCCGGCAGGCTCCGTACGCGGCTGGCGCGTGGTAGGAGAACTCCCGGTTGAACGTCTTCTTGTAGTTCTCGGTGAACTCCCGGGCCCCGGGGTAGCGGAGGGTCTCCGTCCACTGGGTGGAGCCGTAGACATAATCGGACGTCCGCCCCAGCTGGTACCCGAAGTCTGGCACGTCCCCGCCCACCGTCACCCCGTACATCTTGGGGTTGACGTCCAGCTCCTTCATCTGGCGGGTCGTGGCCACCGCGTCGTCGAAATACGAGCCCGCCATGATCACGTCGGGGTTCAATGCCTTCATCTTGATGAGGAGCGCCGAGAAGTCCGTCGTCCCCTTGGGGTAGGCCTCATGCATGACCACCCGCATCCCCTTCTTCTTGGCCATCTCGACGGCCCCTTTGGCCGCCGCCTTGGAGAAGAGGGTATCCTCGTTGATGACGGCCACTGTTTTGAGACCCGCCTGGGCGGCTAGCTCCACCAACCCCTCCATATAGACCTCGGCCGGGGAGATCGTCATGAAGAGGTATTTGAAGCCTCGCTCCCAGATGGAGGTCGTCGCGGCCAGGGAGGCCATCATGATCTTCTTGTGCTTCTCGCTCACCGTGGACGCCGCATTGGTGATCGGACTCGAGTAGGGCCCCATCACCACCTCGACTTTGTCCTCGGTGATCAGCTTCTCATAGAGCTTGATCGCCGTGGGCGGCTCCGACCGATCGTCGTAGATGACGAACTCCATCTTCCGCCCGAGGAGGCCCCCCTTGTCGTTGACCTCTTTGGCGCAGAGCTGATACCCGTCCTGCGTGTAGCTTCCCAACTTGGCGTAGGTCCCGGTCAGAGAAATCGATGCCCCGACCTTCAGCGGGGCTTGGGCCGACGCCATCTCCCAGGTGAAGATGGCCAAAGCCAGCCCGACAAAGACGACCCACCCCCCCCGTCTGTATCCCCCTAATGCTCTTCTCATCCGGTCCTCCTCCCGAGAAATGATGGCTGGGACTGAATAGTCTCCGATGCGCCTCTGATATCAGATTGGGTCGCATCTGTCAAGCGGAACTTGGTGGATGGACCGCACCATGCGGGTGCTATAATACCCACGCTCGCAACCCTGTGGAGGGAGAAGAGAGATGAAAGCGGCCTGCTTCTACGAGTGCGGCGGCATTGACAAGTTGAGATACGACGACGTGCCGACGCCTTCTGCTGGACCCGGGGAGGTCCTCGTCCGGGTCCGGGCGGCGGCCCTCAATCGCCTTGATCTCTTTGTCCGCGAGGGGCTGCCGCAATTGAAGCTCACCTTTCCCTTCTGGACCGGCTCGGATGTGGCCGGCGAGGTCGCCGAGCCTGGACCGGGGGTTACGGAGTGGCGCACCGGCGAGCGGGTCGGGGTGAACCCGACGCTCACCTGCGGTAAGTGCGAGTACTGCCTCCAGGGGGACGACTCGCTCTGCGTCACCTTTGGAATTCTCGGAGAGCACGTCCATGGGGGCCTGGCGGAGTACGTGAAGGTCAGGGCCGGGAGTCTGATTCGTCTTCCCGATCATGTGAGCTTCGATGATGCCGCAGCCTTCATCCTGGT
The DNA here is from genome assembly GCA_016177865.1 of Candidatus Rokuibacteriota bacterium. Taxonomy (GTDB): domain Bacteria; phylum Methylomirabilota; class Methylomirabilia; order Rokubacteriales; family JACOUJ01; genus JACOUJ01. Next base: position 931 of record JACOUJ010000241.1, on the reverse strand, counting down.
CAACATGACCGCGTGGCGGATGTTGGTCACTCAGGCCCGACTCCGGGCCGGCGAGGATCTCCTCATCCTCGGGGTCGGGGGCGGCGTCTCCTCCGCGGCGGTCCAGATCGGCAAGCTCTGCGGGGCCCGCGTCTGGGCCACTTCCAGCTCCGATGAAAAGCTCCGGCGCGCGAAAGCCCTCGGCGCCGATGAGCTGATCAACTACCAGACGGAGGATTGGATCAAAGTCGTGTCGGAGCGAACCGGCAAGCGCGGCGTGGATGTGGTCTTGGACAGCGTGGGGGCCCAGACCTGGAAAGGCTCCCTCCGCGCGCTGGCCAAAGGCGGACGTCTCGTCACGTGCGGCGCCACCACCGGCCCGATCGGTGAGACAGACATTCGTCTCGTCTTCTGGAAACAGCTCAAGATCCTCGGGTCCACAATGGCCAACCGGAGAGAATTCGCCGAGGTCATGGCGCAGCTCTTTCGCGGAACTCTCAAGCCGGTCGTGGACCGCGTCTTCCCTCTCAGAGAGGCCGCCCAGGCCCAGGCGCTCCTCGCGGAGGGGAAGCAGTTCGGGAAGATCGTCCTCGTCCCTTAGCGCCGCGCCGATATACGTCGCCTCACCGCGTTCTCGGTCGTCGGGCATCCTCAATGTATAACCGAATACACCTCCGGTGCCCTCCTCCCTCGGGCCTTGTGATGCTCGCATCTCGGCGCGGCGCAAGTGCTGCGGCAAATCCCAATTCGACGGCCTCCTTCAGTAGTAACCCGGCTCACCGGGCAGCAGGATCTTCTCATCCACGAGCCTGGGCCGAATCGCCTGAACCACCTTCCCCCGGGTCGAGGCGATGAGATGCGTCACGTCGCCGGCCCCCATCAACGCCTCGAGAGTCTTGATCGTCGGGAAGCGCATCGGCAGCGCTCCTCGCGCCTCTCCTGTCAGGGCTTC
>JACOUJ010000240.1 GCA_016177865.1 Candidatus Rokuibacteriota bacterium | reverse complement strand
GCGCTCCAGATGGCGACGGTGCTGGTTGCCATCCTGGTGGGGTATGCAGTGATGCCCAGGTCGTTTCGCGTTGGGTTCATCTGGGCGACTGCGGTCCTCACCGTGGTCTCGGGGGCCCAGTACCTCTACCAGGGGAGCCGGATGCTCAACGGGTCGCGCACCCCGGAATACGAGCTGCGCGATCATGAGTAGGAGAATCGCGGAGGGCGTGACCGTCTTGACCGTCAAGCCGCGGAGCCTGGCGGCCGAGGCCGGTTTGGTCTCCGGTGACCACTTGGTCGCTATCAATGGGAGCCCTCTTCGAGACGCCATCGACTTCCAGGTGCTGAGCGGCGAGGAGGAGCTGACAATCCACGTCCTCAGGAACGGTCATGCGTTTGACGCGAAAGTCCAGCGGCTCTGGGGGAAGGAGCTTGGGCTCGAGCTGGCCCCGCCGACCCCTGGCGAGATCCAGACGTGCGCCAACAAATGCGTCTTCTGCTTCATCCACCAGCTTCCCCGAGGGATGCGCCGAAGCCTGTATGTCAAGGACGACGACTTCCGCCTCTCCTTCCTCCACGGCAACTACATCACGCTCACTGACCTCAGCGAGGAAGAGATGCAGCGCATCGTTGACCAGCGTCTCTCTCCGCTTTACATCTCCGTCCACGCCACCGATCCGGAGCTCCGCCACCTCCTTCTCGGCAAGCCCAAGGTGAAGGGAGATCTCATCCCGCGGATGCGGCGTCTCTCCCAGGCCGGGATTCGAATGCACGCCCAGATTGTCCTCTGTCCGGATCTCAACGACGGGGGACACCTGGCTCGAAGCGTGAGGGAGCTGGCGGAGCTCCATCCCACAGTGGCCACGCTGGCCGTGGTCCCGGTCGGGCTTACCCGCCATCGGGAACGCCTCCCGGCCCTGCGCCCTGTGACAGAAGGGGAGGCGCGGGGGCTTCTGACCGTGATCCATGGCTGGCAGCGCGAGTACCTCCGCCGACTCGGGAGTCGTTTTGTCTTTGGCGCCGATGAACTCTATATCCTCGCGGGGTGGGACTTTCCTCCGGTTCCGGCGTACGAAGAGTTCCCGGTGCTCGAGGACGGGATCGGCTTGGCCCGCAAGTTCCTGGATGGCTGGCGGACAGCGACCAGGATTCTTCCCGGGCGCGTGGATCCGCCCCGTCATGTGAGCGTGGCCACCGGCGAGCTGTTTGCTCCCTACCTGGAGCGCAGTCTGGCGGCGCTCGGGGGCATCCAGGGATTGCGCGTCTCCTGCTGCCCAATCCCCAATGATTTCTTCGGGCGGGGGATCACCGTTGCCGGTCTCCTCACGGGCCAGGACCTCCTGACCCACCTGAGTCGCCAGCCTCTCGGTGATCTCCTCTTGGTCCCCGGGGTGGCCCTGAAGGACGGGGCGGGAGTCTTTCTGGATGACCTCGCCCCCCAGGATCTGGCCTCACGACTCGGCGTGGCCGTCAAGGCTCCTGGGCCCGAGCCGAGCGCACTCCTGCGCGCCATTCTCCGTTGAGTTGGCGATGATCCGGCCGGTGATCGCGATCGTCGGCCGGCCCAACGTGGGCAAATCGACTCTCTTCAACCGGTTGATCGGGAAACGTCGGGCCCTGGTGCGGGACACACCAGGGGTGACCCGTGATCGCCTCTACGGTGAGAGCAGCTTTGGCCGGTGGATGGCCACGGTCATCGACACGGGGGGGTTCGACCCTCTAGCGGAGGAGTCTCTCACGGTTTCTGTTCGGCGCCAGATCATGGAGGCCATCAAGGAAGCCGATCTTCTGTTGTTCATTGTGGATGCCAGGGAGGGGTCGACCCCATTAGACCGCGAGGTGGGGCGGATCCTGCGCAAGAGCGCGAAGCCCGTGCTGCTCGTGGCGAATAAAGTGGACCGAATGAATCAGCTCCCGGAGATCGCGGAGATGTACGAGCTCGGGTTCGAAGAGGTCTATCCGATTTCTGCCGAGCACGGGCGCGGGATCGGCGAACTCCTCGAGGCCGTGGAGCGGCGCTGCCCTGCCGTTGAGCCGACCACACAAGAAGCGCCTCCGACCACAATCGCCGTCGTCGGCCGGCCGAATGTAGGGAAATCCTCCCTCGTCAATGCCATTCTGGGAGAGGAGCGGGTTCTGGTTCACGAGGCCCCCGGGACGACCCGCGATGCCGTGGATACGGAAGTTGAATACGACGGGCGCCATTACTGTCTGATTGATACGGCGGGGATGCGGCGAACGGCGCGGGTAGGGGAGTCCCTCGAAAGGCTTTCGGCGGTCATGGCGAGAAAGGCGCTGGCGCGCGCCCAGGTCGCCCTCGTCCTTTTGGACGCCGGTGAGGGGATCGCGGCCCAGGATATCAGAATCGCCGGGTATGGTCAGGAGGCAGGGCGGGGGATCGTCTTGGTCGTCAGCAAGTGTGATCTGGCCGAAGGACGGGGCAAGGCCCGCGCGGGCCTTGAGGTCACGATCCGCGAGCGGCTGGCCTTTCTCGACCACGCCCCGATCGTATTCACCTCAGCCAAGACGGGCCAAGGGATCCGCGGGCTCTTTCCATTGATTGACCGGGTGGCAGCGGAGCACGGAAAACGCGTGCCCACGCCACAGCTCAACCGGGTTCTCTCAACGGCCGTGAGTCGTCGGCCGCCGACGCCCGTCGGCGG
>JACOUJ010000024.1 GCA_016177865.1 Candidatus Rokuibacteriota bacterium | reverse complement strand
CGGTGCCGCCGGCTGCGCGACCACGGCCGGCGCGAGAAGGATGTCCATCTTGAGGTCGGGGATAACCTCCGCTTCAACGAGGTCCAGGCCGCGGTGGGACGCGTGCTCTTGAAGCGGCTCGACGCCGGCAACGCGCGGCGGCGGGCTATCGCGGCCTACTATGCGAGCGCCCTCGGACAGCTCCCTGTGGTCTTGCCCGGCGAGGCGGACTGGGCCGAGTCGGTGTATCATCTCTACGTGATCAGGACGTCCCGCCGCAATGCCCTGCGAGCTTTTCTTCGGGACCGCGAGATCGAGACCGGGATCCACTATCCCATCCCGTGCCATCAGCAGCCGGCCCTGGGCTATCTCCCACCGGTGAGCCTGCCGCGGACCGAGGCCATCGTCAGCGAGATCCTCTCCCTGCCGATCTTTCCGGATCTCGCCGACACTTCAGTCGATGTGGTCGTCCGCGCGATCAGAGGGTTCTTCACGGCTTGATGGGCCCCCTTCGGATCCTCCAGACCTATCCGAAGGGGGACGTCTTTACGGGGGCCGCGATCCAACTCAGAGAGCTGGCCCAGGGGCTTCGGGACCGTGGCCATCATGTCGTCGTCGCTACGCGCCCCAGTTCCGAGTGGCCGGAGTGGGCCAGTCAGACGATCGCTTGGAGACTCTCTATGGGAGCTTGGCGAAGGGAAGATCAGATGCGTGACAAATGCCACAGTCAGAGAGATTGCTATAATGGCGTGAAGGACGCGAGGAGCGAACAATGAAACGGCTTGCCGTTCCCGTGTTGATGATTCTTCTCTGGGCCATTCCCGCCGCAGCCCAGGATGTCGGAACAAGAAACCGTCTTCCGAATGGCCTGACCGTCCTCGTCGTGGAGCGGCCGGCCATTCCCATTGTCATTGTCCGGGCGTGGGTCAGGGCCGGCGCGGTGCTGGACCCATCTGAGAAGGCGGGGCTCGCGAACCTGACCGCCGAGGTCCTCACCCGGGGCACGAAGAGCCGTTCCGCCACTGAGATTGACGAGGCGATCGAGTTCGTGGGCGGTTCCCTCGGTTCGGACGGCGGGCGAGATGGCGCGGTCGTCGCCGTCTCAATCTTGAAGAAGGACCTCGCCCTGGGCCTCGACCTTCTGGCCGATATCCTGATGAATTCCAGCTTCCCCCCGGACGAGGTGAGACGAAAGATCCGCGAGGTACAGGCGGATCTCAGGCGCTCGGAGGAGCGGCCCGAAGTGGTCGCGGGCCGGGCCTTCCACGAGCTGCTCTTTCCCGGGCACGCCTACGGCCGACCCGTTGAAGGAACGCTGGCCAGCCTGGGAAAAATCGGACGGGACGACCTCGCGGATTTTCACGCCCGCCACTACCGCCCCCAGGAGACGATCCTGGCGGTGGTCGGAGACCTCAAGCGGGATGAGATCCTCAAGGAGATCGAGAAACGGCTCGGTGGCTGGCCGCGGGGCGCGAGCCCGGAGACCACCGTCCCGCCAGCCCCTTCCGCCGTCAAGCCAGAGCGCAAGCTGATTCATCGAGACCTCACTCAGGCGACAGTCCTCCTCGGCCACTCGTCCATCGGCCGTGACCACCCCGATTTTTACCCGTTGCTGGTCGCGAATTACGTCCTCGGCGGAGGCTCGACCTCCCGGCTCTACCGTCGAATACGGGAGGATCTGGGGCTGGTCTACTACGTGGGGAGTGGTCTGTCCCCCGGACGCTACGGGAACTTTTTTGAAATCTCGCTCCAGACCAAGAACCAGTCGGCTCGCCAGGCGATTGACGAGGCGAAGCTGGCGATCCGGACCCTGAGAGATCAGGGACCCACGCCCGACGAGCTGACCCTGACCAAGGCGTACCTCATCGGAAGTTTTCCCCTCCGGATGGACACCAACGCCAAGCTGGCCGATCTCGTTTTGACCTGGGAGGTGAACGCGCTGGGGCTCGACTACCCGACGCGCTTCCGGCGATTGATCGAGCGGGTGACGGCGGAAGACATCAAACGGGTCGCGACCACCTACTTCCTCCCTGATGCCCTGATCACAGTGGTAGTCGGAAACCTTTCCCAGGCCGGGCTTCAACCGTAGTGCAACGCGTTTTCTTCGCCACCCACAACGGGGCGCCGGAGAAAGGCCTCCCCCTGGAGGCGATCCCATCGCGGCTTCGCGACAAGGGGGGAAGTGCCTGGGTCGATCTGGAATCTCCGTCGGCCGAGGAAGTCCAGGGCCTCGGCCCGATCTTTGGGTTTCACCCCCTGGCCCTCGAGGATTGTCTCAGTCCCGAGAGCCATCCCAAGATCGAGGAATACGACGACACGGTATTTCTGGTCTCACGCGCGATCGTGAATCTCCCCGACACCATCGCGATCGAGACCAGCACCCTTTTTGCCTTTCTCACCGAGAACTGCATTGTGACGGTCCATCCGCGTCCCCTCCGAGCGGTGTCCGGCACCGAGGAGCGGCTCAATCGATACGGGCGGCTCCTCGCCGATGGTCCGGATCGCATTCTTCACCAGCTCTTGGATCACATCGTCGACGACTATTTTCCCGCCCTCGACGAGCTTGACGAGGAAGTGGATCGGATCCAAGACCTGATCTTCGCGCAGCAATCGCCGGCGGCCCTCGAACGGATCTTTCTGGCCAAGCAGGCCGTGCTGGCTCTCCGCCGCGCGGTCGCGCCGCAGCGCGAGATGCTGATCGCCCTGGCCCATCGTCGGGTCCCACACGTTCGGCCCGAGAACCAAGCCTATTTCCGGGACATCTACGATCACACCCTCCGCATTGTGGACACCCTCGAGGCCTCGCGCGACGAGCTGACCACCCTCCTGGATGCCCATCTCTCCCAGATCTCGAACCGGCTGAATCAGGTGATGAAGACCCTGTCGGTCGTTGCGATCCTCTCGCTTCCCCTGACCATCGTCACGAGTTTTTTCGGAATGAACTTCGAGACGATGCCTCTGATCGGTTCCTCCTTCGGAGTCTGGGTCGCTTCGGGCCTCATGATCGCCCTCGTGCTCGGGGGACTGGTCTATTTTCGGAGGAAACACTGGTTCTGAGGCAGAAAAGACCTGTCGGGCACGCGGGGTGGCGGGGAAAATGAGGTCGTGCTAAGGTGAGGCGATGGTCCTGAAGGTCGTGATCAAGTGCCCTCATCCCGAAGTGGCTTTTGACGGAAATTGGGAGGCCGCGGGACCGGAGGACGTCCTCCGCCACTGCGTGGATCAGGCCATTACCCTCGGGGTCCCCATCCACCTGGAAGTGAAAGGCCATGGCGCCTGGAATGTCACCCGTTCCGGAAAAGCGACCCCGGACGCGCGATTTCTGAAGTCTCCGAACTGATCAACATACCGCCGGCGAGAGAGGAGTGGGAGCATGGCAACAATCAAGTGGCGGATGAAGGGTCAGTACATCAAGAACTGCAACTGCATCGCGACCTGTCCCTGCGACACGGTCGGCGTTCCGTATCCACACAAGGGGTGCGAGGGAATGGGCGGGATGCACATCGTCGAGGGCCACTTCGGGAAGACGAAGTTAAACGGTCTCAACTGGATCAGAACCATGTGGTGGCCGGGCCCGGTCCACGAAGGGAATGGTCGCCTGCAGCTGTTCATTGATCAGAAGGCGACGCAGGCGCAGAGAGACGCCCTGCTCCAGATCTTGAGCGGGAAGGGGGGGAATCCATGGTTCGAGATCTTGGCCTCCGTCGTCACGAAGGTGTACGAGCCCCAGTTCGTGCCCATCACCTTCGAGTTCGACAAGAGGAAGCGGAAGGCTCGGGTGGTTGTTTCAGGGTTCCTCGAAACGGTCTCCGCGCCTCTGACCATCCCCGCGACCGGCGCCGAGCAGCGGGTCATTCTTCGCATGCCAAACGGCATGGAGTATAAGGAGATGGAAGTGGCCCAGGCGGTGGTGCTGAGGGGCACCGGCGCGATCAAGTTCGATCACCAGAACACGCACTCGACCCTGGCCGTCGTCGAGCACACCCACCGAGGGCTCAGGGCCTGATCGTGTCCACCCAAGCAACAGAGGCGAAAACAGCCCTCGGCGAGGTGTGGACGCGGTGGCTGGCGCGTGATCACCTGCTGGTCACGCTCGGACTGGCCGCGCTCGTGGCCCTTGCGTGGTTTGATCTCCTCCGCCGAGTGGGGGGCGGTTCGCCGATCAGCATGAGCCGTGAGATGGCAATGCCGCAGGCGGCACCCTGGGGCATCGCCGATTTTGCGATGACGGCGGCGATGTGGGCGGTCATGATGGCCGCGATGATGCTTCCCTCCGCGGCCCCCATGCTCCTCCTCTTCTCCACCGTGAATCGAAAGCGAAACGCGCAGGGGACCCCGGTGATCCCGACCGGAATCTTCCTCCTCGGCTACCTCCTGACCTGGGCAGGATTCAGCCTCCTGGCGACCGGCGCGCAGTGGCGCCTCAACCGGCTCGTGCTGCTCACTCCGGAATTGACAATCGTCAGCCCAATCGTCAGTGGGATCATCCTCATTGCAGCCGGGACCTACCAGTTCACGCCTCTCAAGAATGTCTGTCTCAGGCAGTGTCAGTCTCCCCTCGAGTTTCTCTTCACGCGCTGGAGGGACGGACGGGGAGGGGCCCTCCTCATGGGGCTCAACCACGGCGGCTACTGCCTCGGCTGCTGTTGGGTGCTCATGGCGTTGCTCTTCGTCGGAGGGGTGATGAACCTGACCTGGATCGCGCTCATTGCCGCGTTTGTCCTCGTTGAACGCGTGATCGCGCGCGGCATCCTCGTGAGTCGGCTGGCCGGGGGCGTCCTCATCGTCTGGGGGCTCTTTCTCGCCACCCTCGGGATTCGCCCCATCTAACCTCTCTTCCTTGCTTTGCCCGGCCCACGCCCCCTTCAGCCTTTGAACGTGACTGCCCGGTTCGGGACCGCGATCGCGAGAAATGGCATGGTTGCTTCCGCCCACCCCCTGGGCTCTCTCGTCGGGGTCAACGTGTTGCAGCAAGGCGGCAGTGCGATGGACGCCGCCGTGGCCATGGCCGCCGTCCACAACGTGGTGAACCCGGCCATGATCGGCATCGGCGGGGATACGTTCCTGCTCTATTACTCGGCGAAGGAGGGGCGGGTGATTGGACTCAATGCGAGCGGACGCTCCGCCCACGCGGCAACGATCGCGGAGTATCGATCGCGGGGGTATGAAAGCGCTCCCGTCAACGGTCCCTTGGCCGTGACCGTACCGGGCGCGCTGGACGGCTGGGCGCGCGCCCTCGCGAGCCACGGCACGATGTCGCTCGGTGACATCCTGGAGCCGGCCATCCGGTATGCTGAAGGAGGGGTCCCGGTCAACCTCGACCTTGTCGATTACTACGAGCACGCGCGGGCCAGGGCCGTCACCGATTTTCCAAACTTCATAGCGACCTATTTCGTCAACGGGCGACCGCCAGGCCTCGGAGAGATCCTCGTCCAGAAGAATCTCGCCGAGACCTTCCGGACGATCGCCCGCGACGGCTCCGGGGCGTTGTACCAGGGGGTGATCGGCGAGAAGATCATCGCGGCTCTCGGGGACTTTCGCGGTCTGATGACCATGCGCGACCTCGCGGATCACACCTCCGAATGGGTTGAACCGATCGCGACGGAGTACCGGGGGTTGGCGGTCCACGAGTTTCCCCCAAACTCTCAGGGGATCGCGCTCCTCGAACAGCTCAATATTTTGGAGGGGTTCGATCTGGCGTCCATGGCGCGGGAGTCACCGGCGAGGATTCATCTTCAGGTTGAGGCCGCCTGGCTCGCCTTTCGAGACCTGGAGGCCTGCGTGACCGACCCTCAACGTGCGCGGATTCCTGTCGAGAAAATGCTCGGCAAGACGCATGCGAGAGAGCTTCGAGAGGGGATCAAACCGGAGCGCGCCTCGACCGGGGTGACGCGCCGGAGCGGGTTGGGGGAGAACACGGCGTACTTCGCGGTGGTGGACCATGATGGAAACGTTGCCTCGTTCACGGGGAGCTTGAGGAACCCGTTCGGGTCCGGCGTCGTGGCCGGCGATACCGGGATCCTCCTCCACAACCGGGGCCGGGACTTCTCTCTGGACCCGGCCAACGTGAATCGGCTGGAGCCCCATAAGCGCCCCCGGCATACGCTCAACCCGGTGATCGTGACAAAGGATGGCCGGCCCTACCTGGCGATTGGGTGCGTGGGTGGCCATCAGCAGACCCAGGCTCTCCAGCAGGTGCTCGTCAACCACCTGGATGACCGGCTCGGCATCCAGGAGGCGATTGAGGCCCCCCGCTGGGCCCTCACAGAAGACGGGACGCTTCATGTCGAGAGAGAGCTGCAGAGCGCCATCCCCGGGCTCGAGGCGCGAGGCCACCGGGTGGTGGTCGGTCAGACCAACTTTGGAGGGTGCCACGCAGTGATGATCGACCCGGTCACCCTCGCGTTGTTTGGCGGATCGGAACCCCGACTCTGCGGGGCGGCGATCGGCTACTAATGGGGGCGATCCGGACGCTGGCGATCGGGGGCGGCATCGGCGGGCTTTCGCTGGCCCGCGAGTTCATCATCCGTGGGCTGCCGGTCACGGTCCTCGAAAGAGCCCCCCAGTTGAACCCGGTGGGGGCCGGCATCATCATGAACCCCAATGCGATGCGGGTGCTGGAGGAAAACGGCCTGGCCGACGCCGTGCGCCAAGGCGGCTGGCCCTACATGATCCGCGAGACCTATGATCGTCGGGGGAATCTCTTGGCCATACGTGATTACCGCCCCCTGTACAGCGGCGGAAAGATTTCGATCGGGGCGCTGGTCCACCGGGCGCACCTCCTCCACGTGCTGTACGAAGGCTTGCGATCGGGAGTGGTCCGATTCGGCGTCAGGGTCAGAAAGATTGATCTCCTGCCCGACGAGGTCCGTGTCGAGACCGATCAGGGCGAGATCTTCGTGGCGGACCTTCTCGTGGGAGCCGACGGGATTCACTCCCAGGTGCGGGATCACGTGTTTGGCGTGACCGAGCCTCTGTACATGGGCTACCGATCACATCGATTCGTCGTGGAGAACAACCTTGGAATGGAGAATTTCACCGAGTTTCTCGGGCGGGGGAAGCGGATCGGCCTGGTCCCGATCTCGAAGAATCAGCTCTACGTCTGGACGACCTTTAATTCCCCCATTGAGAGCCGCGAACTTGCGATGACGAGCGCCGACCGGTTTCGGGAGTTTTTTGGAGAGTTCAAGAACGAACGTGTGGGGACTGCCTTTTCACAGCTCGAATCCACCGACGGGATGATCTGCACCGACGTCGAGGAAATCCGGCGGGGAGGATGGGTCAAAGAGCGAGTGGCGTTACTCGGCGATGCCGCCCATGCCGTCACCCCCAACATCGGGCAGGGCGCCGGCATGGCGATGGAGGACGCGGCGGTCTTGGCGCAGGAAGTCGATGCGGCTCGGGACGCCCCACGGCAGTTGCCGGAAGCGTTGGGTCGCTATGTCATCCGCCGGAGGCCGCGGGTTGAGAACGTGATGAGGCTCTCCCGTCAGGTCGGCGCCGAAGGGCAAATGTCCAATCCCATCGCGTGCTGGCTCCGCAATCATCGCATTCGACGGGCCGGCAGAGATGCACCGCGGATGTTGGAGGAGCTTGAACGGTTATTGGCCTACCGTATCTAGCGCGACCGAACGGGGACCCGGAAGGGGGAGTTCTCATGAAGATCAGGCACATTACGAAAGGCGTAGGCGTAGAGTGAGGCGTGAAGAGCGAAGCTCACGTAGTGATCAACCCATGGGGGAGGTTGGGAGGGGGACCAGAGGCCGAGGCAGGACAGTGCCCGCAGGGACGGGCCAGCAAGGCCGAGATGATTAGCGGGGCTCACCCCTCCTGGTAGACCAATATGGCAGTGGCGGCCCTGGAAGTGGTCGGTCTCAAAAAGGTATACACCAAGAGCGGCCGTCCTCTGGAGGTCCTAGACCTCGAACGGTTCACCGTGCGCGTGGGGGAGTTCATCACGGTGGTCGGGCCCAGTGGCTGCGGCAAGAGCACGTTCCTGCACATCGTCGGAGGCTTTATCAAGGCCGAAGCGGGCAGTATCCGGGTATTCGATCACGAGGTCCGTGAACCCGGGCCGGACCGGGGGATGATCTTCCAGGAGTTCGCCCTCTTCCCCTGGCGCACCGTGGCGGGGAACGTGGAGTGGGGGCTCGAAGTTCAGGGGGTGTCCAAGGCCGAGCGGGAGGCGATCGTCAGGAAATACCTCGACATCATGGGACTCACGGAGTTCCGGGACCATTTTCCCGCCGAGATCTCGGGCGGGATGAAGCAGCGCGTGGCCCTGGCGCGGGTGCTCGCCTTTGATCCCAAGATCCTCTTGATGGATGAGCCGTTCGGAGCGCTGGACGCCCAGACTCGGGAGGTGATGCAGGAGGAGCTGACCCGCCTGTGGGAGCGCACGGGGAAGACAATCGTCTTCGTGACCCACGACATCGACGAGGCGGCCTATCTGGGGGATCGGGTCGTCGTCCTGACCACCCGCCCCGCCAGGATCAAGGAAGAGGTCACGATCAAGCTCCCGCGCCCGCGCGACATCACGGTGAAGAAATCGGTCCAATTCCTCGAATACAGAAACCGCGTCTGGGATTTGATCCGGAGCGAGGCGGCGGATCGGCGTGGCTGAAGAGTGTGGGTTCGCTCAATAGTGGCTTCGCTCAGCGCGCTGCCCCGACCACGGCCGAGGTCAGGCCCGCGACGTAGCGCTTTGCCTCCTCCAGGGAGATTACATCCGCATACTTCGACTGCATGTCAAAGAGATTGATCTTGTGCGACGCCTCTCCACGGTCGAAGACCGCCTCTTCCACGACGAGCGTCCGGAAATTGAGGGAGAAGGCGTCGATGACCGTCGCCCGCACGCAGCCGCTCGTGGTCGTCCCGGTCACCAAGAGTGTGTCCACGCCGAGGGCGATCAGGTAGCTCGTCAGCGGCGTGCCGAAGAACGCGCTCGGCTTGGTCTTCTGGATGACCACCTCGCCCGGTCCGGGCGCGATCAGAGGCGGGATCTGGTTGCCGATCCGCTCGGCCAGCTCTCCCTTGTTGAGGGCCTTGGCGTTCTTCCACGCCCAGCTTCCCCGCGTGATCGCTGAGCGATCGTCCATCCCCTTGGTGTAAAAGATCGGAACCTCCCGCTCACGGCAGAGTTCGAGCAGCTGGCGGATCACCTCCATCCCGCGCCACCCCTCTTCGCCGCAGCTATTGGGGAACTTTTTGATGGAGTCGAGGATCGGCTCGGGCCTGTCCCCGACGAAATCGTACGTCACGTCCACCACGAGGAGAGCGGGGTGTTCGCCCCCGCCCCCCCGCGTCCCGTATCCCGCCTCCCGATAGACCTCCCGGTCCCGCTCCGAGAGCACATCGTCCCAGACGCGT
>JACOUJ010000271.1 GCA_016177865.1 Candidatus Rokuibacteriota bacterium | reverse complement strand
GCGGGCCCAGGCCCTGGAGCGTCAGGGGCACGAGATCATCCATTTGGAATTCGGCGCGCCGGATTTTGAGACGCCACTGATGATCCGGGAGGCGGCCGCCCGCGCCATCGCCGAGGGGCGGACCCGGTACACGGCGAGCCTTGGTATTCTACCTCTGCGAGAGGCCATCGCTGAACACTACCGGAAGCATTACCACGTGGAGGTCTCCCCGGACCAGATCCTGGTCACGGCCGGGACCTCCCCGGCCATGCTCCTTCTCTTCCTCACCCTCCTGAATCCCGGGGATGAGGTCATCCTGTCCGACCCTCACTACGCCTGCTACCCCAATTTCGTCACTCACGCCGAAGGCGTTCCGGTGTACGTCCCGACCGGGGAGGCCGACGGCTTCCAACTACATTCTGAGGCGGTCCGGGACCGATTGACGACGCGGACCCGGGCGCTCCTCCTGAATTCACCGGCAAATCCCACGGGAGCGGTTCTGGCTCCGGAGCGGATGGCGGCCCTGGCCGAACTCCCGACCTGGATCATCTCCGACGAGATCTATCACGGTCTGACCTACGAGGGCGAAGAACACACGATTCTGGAATTTACCAACCGGGCGTTCGTTCTGAACGGCTTCTCGAAGGCCTATGCGATGACGGGATGGCGTCTCGGTTATCTCATCGCCCCGAAGGAGTTTATTCCTACCCTCCGCCGGCTTCACATGAACTTCTTCATTTCGTGTAACGACTTTGTCCAGTGGGCAGGGGTCGCGGCGCTCCACGAAGCCGGCCCCGACGTCATCCGGATGCGGGCGATCTTCGATGAACGCCGGAGGGCCATGGTGGCCGGACTTCGTGGGCTTGGCTTCGGAATCGCGCGCGAGCCAACCGGGGCGTTTTATGTCCTCGCCAACGCTCGGCGCTTTACCGAGAAGTCCTACGACTTCGCGTTTGAACTTCTCGACGGGGCTCACGTGGCCGTCACGCCGGGAATTGACTTCGGGGCTCACGCCGAAGGATATCTTCGCTTCTCGTATGCCAACGCCCTCCCGAAGATTCAGACGGCGCTTCTCCGACTTCGGACTTTCCTCAGTGAAACCGGCCGCCTGTGATGGGGAGAGGCCAGGCTTTCAACCCGCCAACCCGAGGAGGTCGTTATGGCCGACTCCGCTGAGTCAACCCAGGTGTTTCAGAAGGGATGGGCGACCCTCCGCGAGAACCCTGTCCTGATCGTCCCTCCCCTCATCGCCTTTTTGATTGTGCTCGTCTTGAACTACCTGCTCATCGGCAGCATCGCTGTAGGGATGATGGGGGCCATGACGGGCGGCTCGCCAGGCGTGAGGATGGGCAGCATCGGGGCGATGGCCGGGACGGCCCTGCTTATCATGGGGCTCTCCATCATGTTGAGCATGGTGGCAGGCGGGGCGACAGTGGCCATGGCCCATGACACGCTCGTGGGGAGAGCCACAACCCTCGGCAGTGGATTCGCAGCGGCTCAGCGCCGCTTGGGGGATCTCGTTGTCGCATCCATCCTGGCGAGTATCGTCATCATGGTCGGCTTCATGCTGTTCTTGGTTCCGGGTCTCATTGCCGCCTTCTTCCTCCTCTACACGCTCCCCGCGGTCATGTTGGGCGGGACGAGTGGCACGGGGGCCCTGAGCACTAGCGTCAAGCTGGTGAGCAGTCACTTGGGTGACAGTCTCATTCTGGCCGCCGGACTTCTGGTGATCGGAGTGCTCGTCGGGATTGTCGGGATGATCTTTCGGTTCGTCCCGGTCCTCGGGGCTCTCGTCACCGTGATCCTCCAGGCGGCCCTAGCCGCGTACGCCGCCGCGGTGATCGTGGCGGCATACCGCCGAGCCGAAGGGCTGAGGTAAGCGTGGCCGAGGCTCTGGCGGCCAAGCGGACGCGGGCCAGAAAGATCCGTGGCCGGCTTGAGCAGGCGTACCCGGGCGCCACGATTGCGCTCCGCTTTAGCACCCCCTTGGAACTCTTGGTCGCCACGATCCTTGCCGCCCAGTGCACAGATGAGCGGGTCAACCAGGTAACCCCGAGCCTCTTTAAGAAGTACGGGAGCGCGAAGGACTACGCGGGAGCCGACCCCGCCGTCCTCGAAGAAGAGATTCACTCCACAGGTTTCTACAAGGCCAAAGCCCGGAGCATCATCGGGGCTGCCAGGAAGCTCCAGGAGCGGGGCGGGGAGGTTCCGCAAACCTTGGAGGAGCTGGTCGAGCTCCCGGGGGTCGGGCGAAAGACCGCCAATGTGGTTCTTGGAAACGCCTACGGGCAGCAGGCCATCGCTGTGGACACCCACGTTTTCCGCGTCTCTCAGCGCCTCGGGCTGGCCAAATCCATGAATCCTGAGGAGGTGGAGGCGCAGCTCCGGCAGATTCTTCCCCGTTCGAGTTGGACGCGGAGCTGTCACCTGTTCCAGGCCCACGGGCGGACGACCTGCTATGCCCGTCGTCCCGACTGCCTGCACTGCCCGATCCGCTCCCTTTGCCCCTGGCCCGAAAAGACGCCGGCTTCGTAAAAAGTCCGGTTATTCAACCGGTTCGCCTTTCCCTTGACAGTAGCACCCGCATCACATATGCTACTATTTTGTTAATTTGCGAAGGAGGATAAGACTGAAGATGGTCCTTGCCCAGCGGACGCCCCACCCCAAGAAGGCGGAGGTGTCCCCGCGTTGGTTTCTCGTGGACGCCCAGGGGAAGGTGCTGGGCCGTCTGGCCAGCGCCGTCGCCACCGTGCTTCGGGGGAAGCACAAGCCGTTCTGGAGTCCCCATGTAGATGTCGGGGATCACGTCATCGTGATTAACGCAGAACGCGTTCAGCTCACCGGGGCCAAGCCGAGACAGAAGCTCTACCGTTGGCACACGGGATACATCGGGAACCTCCGCGAGGTGACCGCCGACCGCATGCTCCAATCCCACCCGGAGCGCGTCATTGAATGGGCGGTGTCGGGGATGCTTCCGAAAACCAGGCTGGGGCGCGCGATGTTCCGCAAGCTCAAAGTCTACCGGGGGGCCAGCCACCCCCACCAGTCCCAGGCCCCTGAACCCCTTGAGGTTCTCCCTGGTGGCCGAATCAAGATTGAGGCCCAATCATGACCACTGATACTGCATATTACGGAACAGGCCGCCGGAAGACATCGGTGGCTCGGGTTTGGCTGAGACCGGGTCAGGGGGAGATGGTGGTCAATCACCGGCGCGCCGAGGAGTATTTTCCGCGCGAAACCCTGCAACTGATCCTCAAACAGCCACTCGAGCTGACCCAGACTCAGGGACAATTTGACGTCTATGTGGCTGTGGCCGGGGGCGGGATCGCCGGGCAGGCCGGGGCTGTGCGCCACGGCATCGCCCGAGCTCTCCTCGACTATGATGAGAAGCTCCGCGTTGCGCTGAAGCGGGCCGGACTCCTCACGAGAGACCCCCGAGTGAAGGAACGGAAGAAGTACGGGCAGCCGGGGGCCCGCAAACGTTTCCAGTTCTCCAAACGCTAAGGCCGGATCGGTTCCAGGAGAGGGAAGGCCCCGGCTTTCCCTCTTTTTGTGTCACTGCGGGGGATGAGGCATCATGCTGAAGGTCGCAGTCGCGGGCGCAACAGGGTACATGGGGGCGGAGCTGCTCCGCCTTCTTGTCGGTCACCCCAAGGTGGAGATCACGGCGGTGACCTCCGAACGCTCCGCCGGTGGAGAACTGGAGCGCCTTCTTCCGAGCCTCCGGGGCTGTCTGGCCCTGACCCTCGAGCCATTGGATCCGGCTCGACTGGCGAAAGCGGCTGATCTCATCTTTCTCGCTCTGCCTCATACCCACGCGATGACCGTGGTGCCCGAGATCCTCCGAGCCGGGAAGCGGGTCATTGACCTCTCGGCCGACTATCGCTTGAAGGACCCGGCAGTTTTCAGCGAGTGGTATCGAACCCCTCACACAGACCACGCGCATCTGCCGGCCGCCGTCTACGGATTGCCCGAGCTTCATCGGAAGGAGATTGCCTCGACCGCCCTCGTGGCCAATCCGGGATGCTATCCCGCGGGGGCCATCCTGGCCCTCGCACCGCTCCTGTCTCGCGGGTTGGTGGCACGGGACGGAATCATCGTGGATGCCAAGTCAGGGGTGACAGGCGCAGGGCGCACGCTCGACGCCAGGTACCTCTTCACGGAGGCCAATGAAAACCTTCAGGCCTATGGCGTAGCCAGCCACCGTCATACGCCCGAGATGGAGCAAGAGCTTTCGGCGATCACCGAAGGCGAGGTACGACTTGCCTTCACGCCTCATCTCATCCCTCTCAACCGTGGACTTCTCACGACGGCCTATGCCACCGTAGCCCGGCCCACGGAGCCAGAAGCCCTACTGGAGGAGTTCCGAGAGTTCTATGCCCGGGAGCCATTCATTCGAGTTCTCCCGAGAGGGGAATTTCCCCAGGTTCGAGCCGTCTTGGCCTCTAACTACTGCGACATCGGCTTGGCGGTGGACCGTCGGGTCGGGCGAGTGATCGTCATCTCGGCAATCGATAACCTGGGCAAGGGTGGCGCGGCCCAGGCAATCCAGAACCTGAACATCATGCTGGGGTGGGACGAGCGGACCGGGCTCGAGAACCCCCCCGTCTATCCGTGAGTGGGATGGTCGGAGTGGAGTGGTTGGAGGGGGGGATCACCGCGGTTCCAGGGATCCTCGCGGCCGGCCTCCACTGCGGGATCAAGGTAAGCGGAAAAAAGGACCTGGCCCTCATCTATTCCTCAACACCCGCGGTGGCGACGGGGGTTTTTACGACGAATCGGATTGTCGGCGCGCCAGTCAAGGTTTCCCGCGAGCACCTTAAGGGCGGGGTGGCCCAAGCCATCGTCGCGTCGAGCGGCAACGCCAATGTTGCGACCGGCGAGCAGGGGGTCAAGGACGCCAGGGAGATGGCCGATCTCGTCGCCCAATCTCTTCGGATCCCTCCTACCCACGTGCTGGTGGCCTCTACCGGGATCATCGGCCAGCCGCTCCCAATTGAGAAGATTCGGGCGGGGGTCCCTAAGCTCGTCAAGGCCCTCTCTCCCCAAGGCGGGCGGGCCGCGGCTGAGGCGATCATGACGACCGATACCCGGCGAAAAGAGGCCGCCCTCAAAGTGGAGATCCAGGGTCGGGCGGTCACCTTTGGCGGAGTCGCCAAGGGGGCCGGCATGATCGCGCCCCAGATGGCGACGATGTTCTGCTTTTTGGCGACGGACGCCGCCCTGACCCGCGACGCCCTCGATCTGGTGCTCCGACGGGCCGTCGAGCGGTCGTTCAATCGGATCATCATCGATGGGGATCGCTCCACGAGCGATACTGTGTTCCTTCTTGCCAATGGATTAGCTGAAAATCGTCCGCTGGCGAAGGGCGACCGGCGGCTTCAGTCCTTCCAGCATGGGCTCGAGGCGCTCACGCAGCGGCTCGCCTTGATGATTGTCCAAGATGGCGAGGGGGCCACCAAGCTGGTGGAGGTCCGGGTCTCAGGGGCCCGAAGCCACCGGGATGCCCTCACCGCCGCCCGGGCTATTGCCACGTCGCTTCTTGTCAAAACAGCCTTGGCCGGAGAGGATCCAAACTGGGGGCGGATTATCGCCGCCCTCGGGGCGAGCGGCGCCCAGATGCAGGAGGACAAGGTTGCCATCTCCTACGGAGACGAGCCGGTCGTCGAGGCGGGCCGGCTTAGGCAAAAGGTTCGCTGGGAACGAGTCAAGGAAGCGCTCGCAGGCAAGGAAGTGCTGATCCAGGTAGACGTGGGCCTGGGGTTGGGTCAGGCGCACATCTGGACCTCGGACCTCACGGAGGAGTACATTAAGATCAATGCCCGGTACACGAGTTAACCATCACTTTCGCACCCCCTCCCATTCGGTGCCCCAACAGGGGTTGAAGGGGGAGGTAGAACCGAAGGAGGGCGCATGTCCACGGTGACGATGAAAGAGCTTCTGGAGGCCGGAGTCCACTTCGGTCACCAGACCAAGCGCTGGAACCCCAAGATGCAGAAGTACATCTTTGGGGAGCGCAACGGCATTTACATCATTGACCTTCAGAAAACCCTCAAGAAATTCCAGGAAGCCTACGCCTTTGTAAGAGACCTCGCGGCCCGGGGAGGGATCCTCCTCTTTGTCGGTACGAAAAAACAGGCCGCTGAGGCCATCTCCGAGGAGGCTCGGCGTTGCGCGATGTTCTATGTCAACCAGCGCTGGCTGGGCGGAACCTTGACGAACTTCCGGACGATCCAGAAGTCCATCGCCCGACTCAAGCGACTGGACGAGATGCGGGACACGGGGGAATACGAGCGACTTCCCAAGAAGGAGGTCCTCGGTCTGGAGCGCGAGCGTGTGAAACTGCAAAAAGCCCTGGAAGGGATCAAGGACATGGATCATCTCCCCGACGCCATCTTCGTCGTGGATACGCGCAAGGAGAAAATCGCGATTGCCGAAGCCCTGAAGCTCCTGATCCCGATCGTGGCGGTCCTGGATACCAATTGCGATCCGGCAGGGATTACCTACCCGATCCCGGGCAATGACGACGCCATCCGGGCGATCCGCCTCGTAACCTCTCGTATTGCCGACGCGGTGATCGAGGGGCGGGGCGTGGTGATCAAGATCGAGGCGGAGGGGGATTCGGACGAAGCGGCTCTTGCCGATGAAGGGATGGAGCCGGCCGAGGCAAGTTCCTAGCGTGAGGAGCGCGCATGATCACCGCGGAACAGGTGAGGGAGTTGCGGGAGAAGACCGGGGCCGGCTTGATGGATTGCAAGGCCGCGCTCGAGGCCGCGCAGGGCGACATGGAAAGGGCTATTGACCACCTGCGCAAAAAGGGGTTAGCGGACGTCGCAAAGAAGGCCCACCGAGAGGCTCGGGAGGGAGTCGTTGCCTCTTACATCCATGCAGGCGGAAAGATCGGAGTCTTGTTGGAGGTGAATTGCGAGACCGACTTTGTGGCCCGGACCGAGGATTTTCAAGTGTTGGTCAAGGACCTCGCGATGCAGGTGGCCGCTGCCAGCCCGATCTGGGTCTCCCGTGAAGAGGTGCCGGCCGAGGTCGTGGAGCGCGAACGGGAGATCTACCGCCAGCAGATGGAGGGGCAAAAGAAACCACCGCAGGTCCTCGACAAGATCGTGGAAGGAAAGATCGAGAAGTTTTACGAGATCCAGTGCCTGCTTGATCAGCCTTTCATTCGTGATTCCTCCGGGAAGACGAGGGTCAAGGACCTGGTGATCCGGCTTTCCGCCAAGGTGGGGGAGCGGATTGTGGTGCGGAGATTCGCCCGCTTCCAGGTAGGCGCATAATGGGGATCCTCTACCAGCGGGTGCTCCTCAAGCTCTCGGGGGAGGCCCTGGCCGGTGAGATCGGGTATGGAATCGATCCTCCGGTTTTGAGTCGGATCGCAGAAGAGCTCCGCGAGGTGCAAGACCTGGGAATCCAGATGGCGATCGTCATCGGCGGGGGAAACATCTTCCGCGGGCTGCAGGCCGCAGCGGAGGGGATGGACCGAGCGACGGCGGACTATATGGGCATGCTGGCCACGGTCCTCAATGCTTTGGCCCTCCAGGATGCGTTGGAGAAGGCCGGTCTCATCACCAGAGTCTGCTCGGCCATCGAGATGCCGGCCGTCGCAGAGCGGTATATCCGCCGCCGGGCCATTCGCCACCTCGAGAAAGGACGAGTGGTCATCTTCGCCGCGGGAACGGGGAACCCTTTCTTTACCACGGATACAGCGGCGGCTCTCCGGGCCGTCGAGATCGGGGCCGAAGTAATCCTGAAAGCCACCAAAGTGGATGGGGTCTTTTCAGCGGACCCGATGATCGAGCCCACTGCCCAACATCTCCCCCGCCTGACCTATATCGAAGTCCTGAACCGAGGCCTCAAGGTGATGGACACCACGGCCATTACCATGTGCATGGATAACCGGCTCCCCATCGTCGTCTTCAACCTGGGCCAGCGAGGGAATATCGG
>JACOUJ010000270.1 GCA_016177865.1 Candidatus Rokuibacteriota bacterium | reverse complement strand
ATCGGAGTTGGGGTCGCTGGGCTCGTCGCCTTGGGCGCCATGGCAGAGCGGATCGCCCGATTCATCGAGGGCGGTGACCGCTTCGTCCTCGGCCAGATCTCGGTGGCCGGTGAAGGGATCGGAATGGGCACCGGTTTCACTGCAGGGGGTCTTCTCACAGCATCTAAGATTGCCGAGATTACTCGCGTCCCTGGAGTGGCCGGGGTTCAGGCGCAGGTCATGCTGCCCCTGAGCACGACCACCTCTCACTTCCTGACGCTGACGCAGGAGCTAGTGCTGGGCATGGATCTCGCGGCTTCGATGCCCGGTCGTTACTATCAAGGACTGCCGGTCCGGGCCGGGCGATTCTTGCATCCCGGAGACCGTGGCAGCGTGGTGGTCGGCGCCGATTGCGCGGCTGCTCGTCGGCTGGGGGTGGGCGGGAGGTTGCGGCTCGGTGGGATGGAGTTCGCGGTCATTGGAATGCTCGACAAAACGCTCACGGCGCCGGACCGGTTTGCCATCATTGGCATTGAGGACGCCCGAGAGCTGTGGCTGCAACGGGACCCGATGCTGGTACAAGTGCTGAGGGGGAGCGCCGCGGCCCTGACGCAGGGGGATCTCAATACGGGTGCGCTGGTGGTGTGGCATTCTGGGGAGGATCCGGACGCGCTCGCGCGGCGCATCAAGGGAGTAGTTTCCGGGATCAACGTGACAATCCCGAGTGAACTGAGTCGCCTTCTTCGAACCTCGACGGCCTTTTTCTCGGCGCTCTTATTCGGCGTCGGCTCGCTTGGACTCGTCATCGGAGGTCTGACTCTCTCCAACGCGGTGACCGCGGCCGTGTTCGAGCGCATTCGCGATATTGGTATTAAGCGCGCTCTCGGGGCCACGGATCTCCAACTCCTCCGCGAGATACTCAGGGAGGCATTGGCCGTGAGCATGGCGGGCTGTGTCGCAGGAGTTCTCCTGGCCCTGGTCATCGGGTGGGCGGTGGAGGCGCGCGTTGTCCACGAAGGGCAGCAACTCTTCGTGTTCTCGGCTCGCCTTCTTCTCTTTACCCTGGCGTTTTCCCTTCTCCTGGGATCGATGGCAGCGACCTACGCGACCATGCGAATCGTCCGAGTCTCGCCGGCTGAGGCCATTCGCCGTGGGGCTTGAAAGGTGGTAGTCCGCGCCGCGGGGCTCTGGAAGACGTACCATGGCAGGACCGGGGAGCCGGTGCCGGTGCTGGGCGGAGTGGACCTCGAGGTCAAGGCCGGCGAGTTTGTCGCCGTGGTTGGGGCGTCGGGGTCCGGCAAATCCACACTGCTCAACCTGCTGGGTCTGTTGGAGCGGGCCGACGCGGGGGAAATCTGGTTTGACGGTGAGCGGGTCAGCCATCTTTCGCGCCGAGCCCAGTGTCGCGTGCGTGGCATGTCGATCGGCTATGTTTTCCAGTCGTTTTTGCTCATCGAGGAGATGACCGCCCTGGACAACGTATTGCTGGCGGCGCGGTATGTCGCCCGCGACGAGCGCCAAGCCGAGCGTGAGGCCGTTGCTCTCATGGAGCGGTTGGGCGTGAGCCACCGGCGGGGTCACTACCCGAGCCAGCTGTCAGGTGGCGAGCAACAGCGGGTGGCGTACTGCCGTGCCGTACTGAACGATCCGCCATTCTTGCTTGCTGACGAGCCCACGGGGAATCTTGATGAAGAGCACGCCAAGGTCATCCTGACTGAGCTCCAGGGACGGGTCCGGGAGCGTGGGACATCGGCTATTCTCGTGACACACCGACCCGAAACCTCGGCGCTGGCCAACCGGATTCTTCGACTCCGTAACGGGCGGATCGAACCCTCATGAGGAGAACACGGTCACGCGAACGTATAAGACCACTGGGCCCGTAAAATGTCTCGCTCTGTTTGTCGGATCGTTGCTATGGGCCGCCTTGCCGGGTCTCGGGGAGTGCGCGGAGTTGCCGCTTTGGGAAGCCGGCGCTGGACTCGCGGTCCTCAATATTCCGGATTATCGAGGTTCGGACGAACAGCGCTTCTACGTGTTCCCCATCCCCTACCTCATCTACCGTGGAGAAGCCTTCCGCGTCGATGGACAGAGGGTTCGCGAGTTGCTATTGCGGAGTGAGGCCCTCCAATTGGACCTCAGCCTCAACGCATCAGTGCCGGTGAACAGTAGCAGGAACAAGGCGCGTCAGGGGATGCCCGATCTTGATCCGACTGTCGAAATTGGACCATCACTTGAGATCCTGCTCGCGCGAAACCGAGAAAGGGACTGGAAGGTCACCGTGACAGTGCCGGTCCGCGCGGTCTTTGCCGTGAACCTCTCCAGGATTCGGGGAGTCGGGTGGATCTCCAATCCAAGAATCAATATCGACTTCTTCAACGTCGGCCCTGGAAAGCTGAACGTCGGTCTGGGGGTCGGTCCGGTCTTTGCGGACAGACTGTACCATCAGCATTTCTACGGGGTTGAGCCCGCCGACGCCTTGCCGGATCGGGCAGTCTTTTCCCCGAGCGGCGGCTACAGCGGCGCCCAAATCGCGCTAAGCGCCACTCGGCGTTTTGCAAGGGTGTGGTTTGGAGCGTTTGTCCGCGTTGACGCGCTGGACGGGACGGTGTTCTCGAAAAGCCCGTTGCTCAAGAGGAGGGAGTCTGTGATGGGGGGAGTCGCCCTGTCCTGGATCTTTGCTGAGTCAAAAGCCCTCGTCAAGGTTGACGAATAGGGCCGGGCGCATGGTAGATCTTCAGGGCGAGGCGGGGTGGCGCGCCCACATGGGCCGAATCGCGGTCGATCCAGCCAGGGTGGCGCGCCCACGTGCCACTGATGATGAGCAGACGATATCGGGCAGACGCGTCAGGCAGTTGATTCTTTGGTTCGTGCTCGTTGCTCCATTCATCGCCGTGTTCGTGGGGACCAGTTCGATGACGTTCGCAGTCGGAATCGTTATCCTGTCTCACGTTCTGGTGCTCTATCCGACATTGACTGCAACGTCACAGTGGCTGGGGCCCGTTGTCACGCATTTTGCGACTGATGTAAAAGAAGTGTGGTTGACTATTGATGATGGTCCGGATCCAGTCGATACTCCCCGCATCCTGGACTTGCTCGCGAGATATCGGGCTCGAGCAACGTTTTTTGTGAAGGGAGAGCGCGTCCGAAACTATCGGCAAGAGGCAGGAGAAATTGTTCGCCAGGGGCATTCGCTGGGGAACCATTCTGATGGGCATCCAAGCGCTCGCTTCTGGTGTTTCGGCCCAAGAAGGATCGCGCAGGAGATCGATCGATGCAATAAGGCGATTCTGGATGTGACCGGAACCCCCACGACATGGTTCCGCGCGCCCGTTGGCATGAAGAATCCTTTTGTCCACCCGCTGCTTGATGCGCGTGGAATGCGCCTCATTGGATGGAGCGCACGCGGATTCGATGCGGTCAAAAATGAGTGCTCTGCGGTCGTAAACCGGATCTGCAAAGACATCAAGCCCGGATCAATTATTCTTGCGCACGAAGGTAGACGTGAAGGCCGGTGTAACTGCATCGAATTCCTGGTCAAAAGACTGTCTGAGGAAGGGTACTCATTTGTTATACCGGGCCAGGACAAATTACGATCGCGAGCGCCGGGGCAGGGGGGGGATGCCACGAAAGTCGGGAATACGATTTCGGCTGTGATGCCGCGAAGGCCGGCATTCTGATCCATAGTAAAATTCAAGTGGGTGGAGGATGAGGCATGCCGCAATCGCCGCACATCGAGCGGCACTTTACGGGGAGCGCGGTTGTTCGTGACATCGTGATTGGGATGTCAGACGGGTTAACCGTCCCGTTCGCGCTCGCGGCCGGCCTGTCGGGCGCCGTCGTTTCCACGGGCATCATCGTCACCGCCGGTCTCGCCGAGATCGTGGCGGGCTCAATTGCGATGGGCCTCGGCGGCTACCTCGCGGCCAAGAGCGAGGCCGAGCACTACGCCAGCGAGCACGCGAGGGAGCGCCGGGAGGTCGCGGAGAAGCCTGAGGTTGAGCTGGAGGAAGTGGCCGAGGTGTTCCAGTCTTACGGGCTCACGAAGGATGAAATCGCCCCTGTGCTCAAGGCCCTGGCTGCGCGCCCTCACGCATGGGTGGACTTTATGATGCGCTTCGAATTGGGCCTCGAGAAGCCCCAGGAAAAGCGGACCGTCACCAGCGCGTTGACAATTGGTGGCGCATACGTCGTTGGGGGGCTGATCCCCCTCGGCCCTTACATGATGCTTTCCAGCGTGGGGGCCGCTCTGTGGCTTTCGTTGATCGTCACCCTCGCGGCGCTCCTGACATTTGGCTTTATCAAAGGTCGGTTTACGGGGGCCCGGCCTCTCCGTAGCGCGCTCCAAACCGCCCTGATCGGCGGCCTGGCCGCTGGCGCCGCATTTCTCATCGGGAAGGCAATCTCTTAAGAACGGGGAGGTTGGCTGAGCAAGGGCTGAGGAGGACGCCGATGGCCGCAGGCAGATAGGGGAGCGGAATCGTTAGGGGGAAGAGGTGGACGAGGAACGACTCCGGAGACTCATTGACGCGCTTCAGCGGGGCGAGGTGACGGCGGCGGAGGCGCTGGCAGAGCTGAGGCGGCTTCCGTTCGCCGACCTCGGGTTTGCAAAGGTCGATCACCATCGGGCCCTCCGGACAGGGAGCGCGGAGGCCATTTTGTGTCAAGGGAAGACGGTCGAGCAAGTCGTTGCGATCGCTGAACGTCTGGCTCGCGCCCACAGCAACGTCCTCGTGACGCGCGCGCCCCACGAAATCTTTGTGGCGATCCAGGCGGCGGGACTTCCCGCGGAGTATCATCCGAAGGCGAGGGTCGTGGTGGTCAATCCGAAGCCGCAGGAGGGCGTGGGACTCATCGCCGTCGTGAGTGCCGGGACCGCGGATCAGGCCGTGGCTGATGAGGCGGCGGTCACCTGTGAAGCGCTGGGCAACCGGGTGGAGCGAATCTACGATGTCGGGGTGGCGGGGCTCCACCGCGTGCTGGACCACTACCCGCTCATGCAGGAGGCCAACGTCATCATCGTGGTTGCGGGGATGGAGGGGGCGCTCCCCAGCGTCGTCGGCGGTCTGGTGGACCGGCCCGTGATCGCGGTACCGACCAGCGTTGGGTACGGGGCCAGCCTCGGGGGGATTGCGGCGCTCTTGGCGATGCTGAACTCCTGCGCCCCCGGCGTCTCGGTCGTGAACATCGATAACGGCTTCGGCGCCGCCCAGCAGGCGAACTTGATCAACAAACTGATCGCCAAGATCCGGTGACTGACGATGAAGTTGGCGTATTTTGACTGTCCGTCTGGGGCGGCGGGTGACATGATCCTCGGGGCCCTGGTGGACGCGGGCTGCCCGCTCGAGCTCCTCCGGGCCGAACTCGCCAAGGTGGAGGTTCACGGCTATGAGATCAGCGCATCCGAGGTGAGGCGCGCCGGATTCCGAGGGATGAAGATGGAGGTCGCGGTTGAACCCCACAGCCAGTCCCACCGCCGCCTCCCCGAAATCCTGTCGGAGCTCGTTACCCCGACCGGAGCGGCCATCCTCACGACGCTCGCTGAGGGTGCGGGGAGCCTTCCGCCGATGCGCCTCGAGGCGGTCGGGCTAGGAGCGGGGAGCTGGGAGCTTCCCATTCCGAACTTCGTCCGGCTTCTTCTCGGTGAGAGCGACGCGCCACTTTCGGAGGAAGCGGTCGAGCCACTCACCATGCTGGAGACCACGCTTGACGACATGACCCCCCAGCTCTTCGAGCCGTTGATGGAGCGGCTCCTGGAGGGGGGCGCGGTCGATGTCTACCTCACGCCCGTCATCATGAAGCGCAGCCGGCCCGGGGTCGTCCTGACGGTCTCCTGCCTGCCTGACCGCGTCCGCATCCTGACCGACCTGATCTTTCAAGAAACCACCACCCTTGGCGTGCGTTGGCGCGAGCATCGGCGGGTGCGGCTCGCCCGGGAGCTGGTCCGTCTGCCAACCTCTCACGGTTCTCTGACATTTAAAGTGGCCCGCCGGGGAGGCCGGGTCGTTCAGGTGAGCCCGGAGTTCGAAGAGGTCCGCCGGCTCGCCCGTGAGCGAGGGCTTCCGTTGCGCGCCCTCATCGAGCAGCTGCGCCAGGACGGATGGGCCGCGTTTCGAGATTCGCCTTGACAGCCACCGAGATCAAAGGGTATAAGAACTGCGGATATTTCTCCCGCTCAATCACTTCCGCAACCTCGTTGGTACAGGGAGACCCCTGAGTGAAGATCTCGGGCGAGCATCAGCTGAAGGCGCCGGTTGAAAAGGCGTGGAAGGCCCTGACTGACCCGGCTATCCTTCAAAAGATCACGCCCGGATGCGAGCGTCTTCAGCCTGTCGGCCCGGACGAGTTCGAAGCGACCCTCAAGCTCGGCGTTGCCCTCGTCAAAGGTACATACAAGGGAAAGCTGGCCCTCCGCGAAAAGACCCCGCCCGAGTCGTACCGGCTGGTCATGGAAGGCAGTGGCGCTCCCGGTTTCGTCAAAGGGGAGGCCACCTTGCGCCTCAGGGAGCAGGAGGGGGGAACGCTTGTCAGCTACGAGGGTGACGCCCAGGTCGGTGGGGCGATCGCCTCGGTGGGGCAGCGCCTCATGGAAGGGGTGGCGCGCATGGTTCTCTCCCAATTTTTCAGGAATCTCGAGAAAGAACTGGGACGGAAGAAGGAGGGGAAATCGTGAATCGAGCGATCAGCGTCACAGTGAACGGGAAGACGCACAAACACGAAGTGGAGCCCCGACTGCTCCTCGTCCACTATCTCAGGGACGTCCTGAATCTCACCGGGACTCACGTGGGGTGCGACACGAGCCAGTGCGGGGCCTGCACGATCATCATGAACGATATGGCGGTAAAGTGCTGCACCGTCCTCGCGGTCCAGGCCAACGGCAGCAAGATTCTGACCATCGAGGGGCTGGCCAAGGACGGACAGCTGCATCCCATCCAGGAGGGATTCTGGGAGGAGCACGGCCTCCAGTGCGGGTTCTGCACCCCCGGGATGATCATGCAGGCGTTACAGATGCTCCAGCGGAACCCGAAACCCACCGACGCCGAGATCCGTCGCGGACTGGAAGGGAACCTCTGTCGTTGCACCGGCTACCACAACATCGTCAAGGCGATCCAGTACGCGGCCAAAAAGATGGCCAGGAAGTGAGGGCGCGCCATGGCGACCGGGACGAAGCTGTTCGGCTCCAGCATCAAGCGCCGGGAGGATCCTCGCTTCATCACCGGCAAAGGGATCTACACGGATGACGTGAAGCTGCCCGGGACGACCTGCGCCGCCTTCGTCCGGAGCCCTCACGCCCACGCCCGAATCAAGTCTGTCAACGTGGTGAAGACGAAGGCCAGTCCCGGCGTGGTCGCCGTGTTCACCGGGAGGGATTTGGCGAACGCGAAGGTGGGCGGTCTTCCCTGCGGCTGGCTCCTTCCCGGCATCAAGCTGCCGCCCCATCCGGCCCTGGCCGTGGAGACGGTGCGCTATGTCGGGGACGCCGTGGCCGTGGTCATCGCCGAGAGCGCGTTCGCGGCCAAGGATGCGGCCGAGAAGGTCGAGATCCAGTACGAGGTCCTCCCGGCGGTCACGGATGGGTTGAGCGCGGTCCAGCAGGGAGCTCCAACGCTTCACAGCGACGCCCCGGGAAACATCTGCTTCACCTGGAGCATCGGCGACAAAGAGAAGACCGAGAGCGCCTTCCGAGGAGCGACGATCGTCAAGCAGCACCTCGTCAATCAGCGGCTCATTCCGAATGCCATGGAGCCGCGCGCCTCTCTTGCGAGCTATGAGCCGGCAACCGGGGATTTGACGCTCTGGGTCACCTCGCAGAATCCCCACGTTCACCGCCTCCTGATGGCCGCCTTCGTGCTGGGGATTCCGGAGCACAAGATGCGCGTCATCGCCCCGGATGTGGGTGGCGGGTTCGGGTCAAAGATCTTCGTCTATCCCGAAGAGGTCGTGGTGGCGTGGGCCTCCAGGCAGCTTGGCCGGCCCGTCAAATGGACGGCGGAGCGACGCGAGAGCTACATGACTGACGCCCACGGCCGGGACCACATCACGGACGCCGAAATGGGCTTTTCAAAGGACGGGAAGATCATCGGGCTTCGGGTGAAGACACATGCCAATCTCGGGGCCTATCTCTCGACGTTCGCCCCCCTGATCCCGACCTATCTTTACGGCACCCTCCTCTCCGGCCTCTACGCGATCCCCGCCATCTACTGCGAGGTGGTCGGGGTCTTCACCAATACAACCCCGGTGGACGCCTACCGGGGAGCGGGGCGCCCCGAGGCCACCTATCTCCTGGAGCGCCTGATGGACCTGGGGGCACGCGCCCGCAAGACAGATCCGGCCGAGATCCGCCGCAAGAATTTCATCCCCGCAGACAAATTTCCATACCAGACCCCCGTGGCGCTTGCTTACGACAGCGGAAACTACGGGCCGGCCCTGGACCGGGCCCTTTCCATGGCTGACTACCGAAAGCTCAGGGCCGAGCAGGAGCGACTTCGCAGAGAGGGGCGGTATCTGGGGATCGGCTTCTCAACGTACATCGAGGCGTGCGGTCCGGCCCCGTCCCAGGTGGCCGGCGCTCTGGGGGCGCAGGCCGGTCTCTGGGAGAGCGCCCATGTCCGCGTGCACCCGACAGGCAAGGTCACCATCTACACCGGCTCCCACTCCCACGGCCAGGGACACGAGACGACCTTCACCCAGATCGGGGCCGACGAGTTGGGGATTCCGTGGGAGGACGTCGAGCTGGTTCACGGCGACACCGCCGCCATTCCGTTCGGCATGGGCAGCTACGGAAGCCGCAGCACGGCCGTCGGGGGGAGCGCGATCGTCATGAGTTTGAACAAAATCAAGGAAAAGGGCCGCAAGATTGCCGCGCATCTCCTCGAGGCGGCGGAGGGCGACGTGGTTTTCGAAGATGGAAAATACTTCGTCAGAGGCGCGCCCTCCCGCGCCAAGACATTCCAAGAGGTTGCCCTGATGGCCTATCTCGCTCACAACATGCCGCCTGGGCTCGAACCGGGCCTGGAGGCCACCAGCTTTTTTGATCCCCCGAACTTCACCTTCCCCTTCGGGACCCACATCGCCGTCGCGGAGGTGGATCCGGAGACGGGACAGGTCAAGATCGTCCGCTACGTGGCCGTGGACGACGTGGGGCGGGTTGTCAACCCAATGATCGTGGATGGAATGGTTCACGGCGGAATCGCCCAGGGCGTGGCGCAGGCCCTCTGGGAATCGGGGGTCTATGACTCGTCGGGTCAGCTCCTGACCGGGACCATGATGGACTACGCGCTGCCCAAGGCCGACCAGCTTCCGTTCTTTGAGACGGACCGCACCGAGACGCCATCCCCCGTCAATCCGTTGGGCGTGAAGGGGGCGGGGGAGACCGGGACGATCGCCTCGACCGCGGCGGTGGCCAACGCGGTCATGGACGCCCTGGCCCCGCTCGGGGTGAGCCATATTGATCTGCCACTGACACCGGACCGGATCTGGCGAGCCATCCGGGACGCCAAGAAAGGGGGGAGAGCCTGATGTACCCCGCAGCCTTCGAATACCACGCGCCGGCCAGTGTCAAGGAAGCGCTGGCCCTCCTGTCGAAATATAGAGGGAGTGCCAAGCTCCTGGCGGGCGGCCATAGCCTGATTCCGACGATGAAGCTCCGTCTGGCCCAGCCCAAGCATCTGATCGATATCGGCCGGCTCAAGAATCTCTCCTACATCAAGGAGAGCGGCGACACCGCCTTCCTCAAGAAGGAGATCCCGTTCCACGACGGCGGATCGGCCACCGTGTACGAGCACCTGCTGAGGGCGGTCCGATACCTTGACGGGGCGCGCGGCCAGCACGGGCTTCCCCTGATCGGGCACGCCGACTGGAACG
>JACOUJ010000269.1 GCA_016177865.1 Candidatus Rokuibacteriota bacterium | reverse complement strand
GCTCGCATCTCGGCGCGGCACGAGTGTGGCGTCAAAACCAAAGTCTGGCAGAAACGTGCCGAGGTTGGGCGAAGAAGCGGTCTAGAACCATGGCGGATGCCCAGGCCCGCAAAGTGATCGAGATGGGGTATGGGGGGAACGAGCGCCTC
This sequence comes from Candidatus Rokuibacteriota bacterium, assembly GCA_016177865.1. Lineage (GTDB taxonomy): Bacteria > Methylomirabilota > Methylomirabilia > Rokubacteriales > JACOUJ01 > JACOUJ01. The sequence continues at coordinate 2,731 of JACOUJ010000269.1, read as the reverse complement.
ATCATGAACATGGGGCCCCAGCACCCGGCGAGCCACGGAATCTTTCGAATGATCCTGACCCTGGAAGGGGAGACCATTGTCGCGGTGGACCCGGTGATCGGCTACCTCCACCGCTGTCATGAGAAGCTGGCTGAGACTCTCACCTATGTCCAGTACCCGTCCATCGCCTCCAAGACCGACTACGTCGCGGCGATGACCTCCGAGCTGGCCTATGTCACGGCCGCGGAGCGCATCGGTGGGATCGAGATCCCGAAGCGCGCCCAGCATCTCAGGGTCCTCGTGGCGGAGCTACAGCGGATCGCGTCCCACTGCCTCTGGCTCGGGACGTGGTGCCTCGACATGGGCGGCGCGTTGGGAGGCGGGGCTACGGTTTTCCTCTATTGCTTCCGCGAGCGGGAGATGGTCCTGGATCTCTTCGAGGCGCTGACCGGGGCCCGCCTTCTTTATGGCTTTCATCAGGTCGGCGGGACGCGCTACGATCTCCCGGCCGGCTGGGCGGCGCGTTGTCGGCAGACGATGGATCACATCGACAAGCGCCTCGACGAGTACGAGTCGCTCCTCGAGGGAAACACGATTTTCCTCGTGCGCACTCAAGGCGTCGGGACCATCTCCAAGGAACTGGCCATGGAAGTCGGGATCTCAGGTCCGCTGATCCGCGGCTCAGGGGTTCCCTACGATATCCGAAAGCTCGAGCCCTACTCCTCCTACCAGGACTTCACCTTTGACGTCCCGGTCTGGGAGAGTGGGGACTGCTACGGCCGGTATAAAGTTCGAATGCGCGAATTTCGGGAATCGATCACGATCGTCCGCCAGGCGCTCGACGGCCTCCCCGAGGGGCCCGTTTCCTCCCGCCCCGGCGTCAAGTCCGTGGGGCAGGTGAAGCTCCCGAAGGGCGAGGCGTATAGCCGAGTGGAGGGGCCACGGGGCGAGGTCGGGTGCTATCTGGTCTCGGACGGCACGACCAAGCCGTACCGGATGAAATGGCGTGGGGCCTCATTCTCGAACCTCGCCGTCCTTCCCTGGATCCTCCCGGGCCACAAGGTGGCCGACGTGGTGGCGATCCTCGGCTCCATCGACCCAGTCTTCGGCGAGGTCGACCGGTGAAGTGCCGCCCCAGGGGTTCCCTTCGCTCCGCATGGCTCCGCGGCGACCCTTACGTGGCCGGCGGGTGGGGACACCCCTCCGATATCTCCTCCGCCCGCTGCGCGGGCTCCAGTCCGGCTCGGCTTCCCCTTCCCGCCAGCTCACGGTGGGGACCCCGCCGCTCCCACCAATGCTGCGCTCGGGGAACCCCTGGGCCGGCTGGAAGCCAAAGTAGCTGATGTTGAGGCATCTGGTCGCCGCGTTCGTGCTTCTCAACGGCGTCATCCTCCTCATCACCTACCTCACGTGGGTCGAGCGAAAGTTCGCGGCGCGGCTCCAGTCGAGGATCGGCCCCTACCGCGTGGGCCGCCCCCACGGTTGGGCCCAGCCCATCGCCGACGCCCTGAAGCTCATGATCAAAGAAGACATCATCCCGACCGTCGCGGACCGCCCGATCTACAACCTGGCGCCCATTGTCTTTCTCCTCCCGGCCTTTCTGATCTTCGCCGCCATCCCCTTCGCCCCCGACCTGGCCCTGGCCGACATCAACATCGGCCTCCTCTACGTCCTGGCCGTCTCCTCGCTGGAGATCGTCGGGCTCTTCATGGGAGGGTGGGGCTCCAACAACAAGTTCGCCCTCCTCTCCGCGATGCGCGGCGTGAACCAGATCATCTCCTACGAGGTGCCGTTTATCCTCGCGGCGCTCATCCCCGTCGTCATGGCCGGCTCCCTCAGCCTCTCGGCGATCGTCGAGGCGCAGGCCGGGCTCTGGTTCATCGCCTATCCCGTCATCGGCCAGCTCGCCTTCATTGCCTTCACCGTCGCCACCATCGCCTCGGAGAACCGGATCCCCTTCGACATCGTCGAGGCGGAATCCGAGCTGGTGGCCGGCTTCCGCGTGGAGTACTCGGGGATGAAGTTTGCCCTCATCCAGCTCGCCGAGTACACTCACCTCTTCGGCATCTCGTGCCTCGGGGTCATCCTCTTCCTGGGCGGCTGGCTCGGGCCGGTCCTGCCCGGGCCGGTCTGGTTCCTCCTCAAGGCCCTGGTCATGTTTCTCCTGATCATCTGGGTGCGGTGGTCATTCGTCCGGATCCGGGTGGACCAGATCCTGGGGTTCTCGTGGAAGGTGCTCCTGCCGGTCACGCTGATGCTTCTCCTTGCCACCGGGCTCTGGGTGGCCCTTCGCGGAGGCAGCGGTGCAGCGTAATGGCGCGAGCTTCTGGCGGGAAAGCCTGGCCATGACGAGGGCGGCCGCGAACGCCCTCACCGTCACACTGAAGAACTTCTTCAGAAAGCCCGTGACGGTCCAGTACCCGGATGTCACGCGCCCCTATCCTGACCGATTCCGCGGCCTCCTCGCCCTCACCTACGACCCCGAGACCGGCGAGGAGAACTGCATCGGCTGCCGACTCTGCGAGTACGTCTGCCCGCCTCAGGTGATCAAGGTGGAGATGCTGAAGGCCGAGAAGCGGAACTATGCCAAGATCTTCACCCTGGAGCTGTATGCCTGCGAGTTCTGCGAGCTCTGCGTCCAGGTCTGCCCCACCGACGCCATCATCATGATGAAGAGCTTTGATCTGGCGACGAACGACCGGCGGAAACTGCTCCTCGACAAGGACCGGCTCCACGAGCTCGGGCTCCAGTT
>JACOUJ010000023.1 GCA_016177865.1 Candidatus Rokuibacteriota bacterium | reverse complement strand
TGGAGATGGTGATGCCGGGGGACAACGTGGCGATGGACGTGGCGTTGATCACGCCGATCGCGCTGGAGAAGGAGCTCCGGTTTGCGATTCGGGAGGGGGGCCGGACGGTAGGGGCGGGGGTGGTCGCCGCCGTGGTGGAGTGATGAGACTCCACCTCCGGCGGGTCCTGTCGCCAAGGAAATAGAAAATGGTGACACTGACAGATCAGAAGATCCGGATCCGGCTCAAGGCGTACGACCACCGTCTTCTGGACCGCTCGATCAAGGAGATCGTGGAGACTGTCCGCCGGACCGGGGCCCGCATGCGAGGGCCTGTCCTGCTTCCCACAACCATCAACCGCTGGACGGTTCTGAGGTCGCCCCATGTAGACAAGAAGTCGCGGGAGCAGTTTGAGATCCGGACCCACAAGCGTCTCCTGGATATCCTCGATCCGACCCCCGCAACGATTGACGCCTTGGGAAAGCTGGACCTTCCGTCCGGAGTGGACGTGGAGATCAAACTGTGACAGCAGCGTTCAGCGATCGGCAATTAGCTTTCAGCTCGAAGCCGAAAACCGACCGCTGATAGCTGAGGGCTTGGCATACAGCAATGAAGGAAGGACTCATCGGTCGCAAGGTCGGGATGACCCAGCTTTTTGGGAAGGATGGGAATGTCATCCCCGCCACAGTCCTTCGGGCCGGTCCCTGCACGGTGATTGAACTTCGGACAAAGTCAACCCACGGCTACGACGCCGTCCAGCTCGGGTTTGAGGAACAGAAGCGCGGAGTCACGAAACCGATGGCCGGTCACTTCAAGAAGGCGGCTGTGGCTCCGCTGCGGATCTTACGAGAGGTCCGGCTCCCGAAGACTGAGATGACATTTCAGCCCGGGCAGCGAGTCACAGTGGACCTCTTCAACGTGGGCGAGCTGGTGGACGTGACGGGGATCTCGAAGGGGAAGGGCTTCCAGGGCGGAATGAAGCGTCATGGGTGGGCCGGGGGGGATGCGACCCACGGGTCCATGTTTCACCGAGCCCCCGGTTCGATCGGGGCCTCCTCTGATCCCTCGCGGGTCTGGCCAGGGCACCGCCTCCCGGGCCGCATGGGCGGGGCCAGGGTGACGGCCCAAAACCTCGAGGTGATCCGGATTCTCGCGGAGCAGGACCTCCTGGTGGTGAAGGGGGCAGTCCCGGGCGCGAATGGAGGGCTGGTGGTGATTCGGAAGAGCATCAAGCTCACCAAGGCCCAGCAGAAGGCGAGAAAGGCGTAAGATGCCGGCCATTCCAATCCTCGATGAGCACGGCAAGGCTGTGGGAACGGCGGAACTGCAGCCGTCGGTCTTTCTCACCGAAGTCGACGTCCCCTTGCTCCACCAGGCAGTCATTCGAGAGCTGGCGGATCGCCGACAGGGGACTCATGACACCAAGACCCGCAGTGAGGTTTCCGGAGGTGGCCGGAAACCATGGCGCCAGAAGGGGACCGGGCGGGCCCGACAGGGAACGATTCGTGCCCCGCAGTGGCGGGGTGGCGGGACCGTCTTTGGTCCACACCCTCGCGACTACTCTCAGGCCATGCCACGAAAGGCGCGGCGTGCGGCGCTCCGAGCGGCCCTCACCCAGAAGCTTGCCGACGGGGGTCTTCTCGTCGTGAACCGAGTGACCCTTGCGCAGCCGAAGACCAAGGCGCTCCAGGGGTTCCTCCAGGGCCTTGGTGCAACTGAACCTACGCTCTTAGTGGTGGTGGAACCGACAGAAGCCCTGACCCGCGCGTCGCGGAACCTTCCATGGGTGAGGGTGGTCAAGGCCGGTCATCTCTCCGCCTACGAGCTCCTGCGCTGGAAGCATGTTCTCTTCGAAGAGAGGGCGCTTCAGGCCACCCAGGAGGCCCTGGCATGAAGGACGCGCGGCAGGTGGTGGTCCGTCCGCTCATCACTGAGAAGAGTACGACGCTCAAGGACGCGCACAACCATGTCGCGTTTCAGGTGGCTCCGGACGCGAACAAGGTGGAAATCCGTCGGGCGGTGGAGGAGATCTTCCGCGTGAAGGTCCAAGACGTCCGAACGATGGTGGTCTTTGGGAAGGTGAAGAGGATGGGGCGGTATAGTGGGCGGCGCCCAACATGGAAGAAGGCGATCGTCACGCTGGCTCCGGGGCAGAAGATCGAGCTCCTCGAAGGGACATAGTCATTAAATGCCGGTAAAGATCCTCAAGCCCACGACCCCGGCGCGGCGTTTCATGACGATCCTCACCTCTGAGGACATCACGAAGGACCGCCCCGAGAAGGCGCTGCTGGCGCCGTGGAGGCGCACCGGTGGCCGCAACAACGCGGGACGCATTACGACCCGGCATCAGGGCGGCGGGCACAAGCGACGGCTCCGGCTGATCGACTTTCGGCGGGAGAAGTGGGGGATCCCGGCTCGCGTGGCAAGTATCGAATACGACCCGAATCGCTCCGCCCGCATCGCGCTCCTCCACTACCGGGATGGGGAGAAGCGCTACATCCTTGCCCCCCTCGGGCTCAGAGTCGGTCATGCGGTGATGTCAGGACCTCAGGCGGATATCCTTCCGGGAAACGCGCTCCCTCTTCGAAGCATCCCTCTCGGGACCGCCATTCATAACATCGAGATGACCCAGGGAAAGGGAGGGCAGCTCTGCCGGAGCGCCGGGACGGCCGCCCAGCTCGTGGCGAAGGAAGGGGATTACGCCCATGTGAGGCTTCCCTCGGGAGAGCTTCGCCTCGTTCATCTCGCTTGCCTGGCCACGGTTGGGCAGGTGGGGAATCTCGATCACGAGAACATCACTATCGGCAAAGCGGGTCGCTCCCGGTGGCTGGGGATCCGGCCCACAGTTCGGGGGGTCGCGATGAACCCCGTGGACCACCCGATGGGTGGGGGCGAGGGGCGAGGGAAAGGGAACCACCCGATGTCCCCTTGGGGGCAGCCAACTAAAGGGTATAAGACCCGAAGGCCAAAGGCCTCGGATCGGTACATCGTGGCCCGACGAAAGAAATAGGGGGATTATCGGTGGGGCGATCGCTCAAAAAGGGACCCTACGTGGAGACGCGACTCTTGGCCAAGGTTGAGGAAATGGAGCGGACCCGGCAGAAAAAGGTCCTCAAGACGTGGTCACGGCGATCCACCATCGTCCCCGAATTTGTTGGCCACACGTTGGCGATCCACAACGGGAAGAGGTTCATCCCGGTCTACGTCAC
>JACOUJ010000268.1 GCA_016177865.1 Candidatus Rokuibacteriota bacterium | reverse complement strand
CTCATCGGCTTCTGGTATGAGCGCCCCGCGGCGGCCGAGGCGGGGAAGAAGGCCTTCATCGTGAATCGGGTGGGTGACTTTGGTTTTGGTCTCGGCGTGATGCTGCTCTGGACGACCCTGGGCACGCTCGACTACGCGCAGGTGTTTGCCAGGGCCGAGAGTCTCGCGCCCGCCACGGCCACGGTCATCGCGCTGCTTCTCTTCCTGGGCGCCTGTGGGAAGTCCGCCCAGCTTCCCCTCCACACGTGGCTCCCGGACGCCATGGAAGGGCCGACGCCGGTCTCGGCCTTGATCCACGCGGCCACCATGGTCACCGCGGGTGTCTACATGGTCGCGAGAAGCCACGCCCTGTTTGAGCGCTCGGGGGTCGCGCTGGAGGTGGTCGCCTGGGTCGGGATCCTCACCGCCCTCTTCGCGGCGTCGATCGGTCTTGCCCAGACCGACATCAAGCGCGTTCTGGCCTACTCGACGATCAGCCAGCTCGGATACATGTTCGTGGGCGTCGGCGTGGGCGCGTACGCCGCCGGGATCTACCATCTCGTGACCCACGCCTTCTTCAAGGCGCTCCTGTTCCTCTGCGCGGGGAGCGTGATCCACACCCTCGGGGGCGAACAGGATATCAGGAAGATGGGGGGGCTGGCTCCCAAGATGGCGGCGACCACCCTCACCTTTCTCGTCGCGGCCGTCGCGATCGCGGGGATCCCACCCTTCGCCGGGTTCTTCTCCAAGGACGAGATCCTGGCGGCCGCCTGGCACTCCGGTCATCGGACCATCTGGCTCCTCGGTCTCGGCGGGGCCGTCATGACCGCGTTTTACATTTTTCGGCTTGTCTTCCTGACCTTCTTCGGGAGCCCGCGGATGTCCCGGGAGGCGGCGCGTCATCTCCACGAGTCGCCGCGGGTCATGACCTTGCCGCTCTGGGCCCTGGCGATCCTTGCGGCCACCGCGGGCATCATCGGGATTCCGAGCCGTCACGGGACGACCTTTGAACGCTTCCTCGCCCCGGTCTTCCTCCACGGGGGCGCGGCGGGAGGGCACGCGCCCAGCATGCGGCTCCTCGTGATTTCTGTCGCCTCGGGAATCGCCGGGATCCTCATCGCCTGGGCCGTGTACGTCAGGCGGCCGATGAATCCGGCGCGAATCGGTGTCCCGCGAAACCCGCTCCATCGCCTTCTTCTCGCGAAGTACTACGTGGACGAGCTGTACGGGGCCCTCATCGTCCAGCCGATCTATCGCCTGTCACTCGCGTGTGCCGGGGTGTTCGACCTTCGAGTGATTGACGGGGCGGTGAACGGGATCGCGGGGGCGATCGCAGGGTGGGCGGAGACAATGCGAAGAGTTCAGACGGGCTACGTCCGAAACTACGCCCTCGGGATGCTGGCGGGGGCGGTCGCCATCATCGCCTATCTCTTGGCGCAAGGATGAGGGTAGGCCTCCTCACCGTCGTCACGTTTCTCCCCGCGCTGGGCGCCGTGTTGCTCGTGTGCCTCCCGCGCCGCCGGGACGGGCTGCTCCGGGCAGTGGCCTTCGGAGTTGCCACGCTCGACTTCCTCCTCTCCCTGGCGCTCTACTTCCGATTCAATCCGGGAAATCCCGGGATGCAATTCGTCGAGCGGGCGCGCTGGATGCCCGGCTTCGGCGTGAGCTACGTCTTGGGGATCGACGGCATCAGCCTCCTCCTCGTTCTCCTCACCACCTTGCTCACGGCCCTCGCCCTTCTCTCGGCCTGGACCGCCATCCGAGACCGCCTCAAGGAATTCCTGGTGACCGTGCTCCTCCTCGAGACGGGGATGCTTGGGGTCTTCGTCGCCCTCGACCTCTTCTTGTTCTACGTCTTCTGGGAGGCGATGCTGATTCCCATGTACTTCCTCATCGGGGTCTGGGGCGGGGAGCGGAAGATCTACGCCGCCATCAAGTTCGTGCTCTACACCATGACCGGCTCCGTCCTCATGCTCCTGGCCATCCTCGCCCTCTACTTCCGCCACGGGGGCCAAACGGGCCAGTACACGTTTGATTTTCTCACCCTTCAGCAGACGACCCTCCCGCCACGGACTCAGGTCTGGCTCTTCTTGGCGTTTGCCCTCGCCTTTGCGATCAAGGTCCCCATGGTCCCGTTTCACACCTGGCTGCCCGACGCCCACGTCGAGGCCCCCACCGCGGGGAGCGTCCTCCTCGCTGGCGTGCTTCTCAAGATGGGGACCTACGGCTTTCTTCGTTTCTGCCTGCCGCTCTTCCCCCACGCCTCGATTCAATTCACGCCCGTGATCGCGTGGCTCGCCATCATCGGGATCATCTACGGGGCGTGGGTCGCCATGGTCCAGCCCGATCTGAAGAAGCTGGTCGCCTATTCCTCTGTGAGCCACCTGGGGTTCGTCATGCTCGGCCTCTTCGCCCTGAACCCTCAGGGGATCGAGGGCGGGCTCCTTCAGATGGTGAACCACGGCCTCTCCACGGGGGCCCTCTTTCTTCTTGTCGGGATGATCTACGAGCGCCGCCATACGCGCCTGATCGAAGAGTTTGGCGGCCTCTGGAGAGTTCTCCCGGTGTTCTCCAGCCTGTTTCTGGTCGTGACCCTCTCCTCGATCGGGTTGCCGGGGCTCAACGGCTTTGTCGGGGAGTTTCTGATCCTGGTGGGGACCTTCCAGGTGAAAATCCTCTGGGCGGTCCTCGCCACGAGCGGGATCATCTTCGCGGCGGTCTACATGCTCTGGATGTACCAGCGGGCGATCTTCGGCCCGATCCGCCACGAGGCGAATCGCTCCCTCCGGGATTTGAACCTACGGGAAATCGTCGTGCTCGCCCCGATCCTCGTCTTGATCGTCTGGATCGGCGTCTATCCGAGACCCTTCCTCTCCGTGACCGAGGCCAGCGTCAGCGCCCTTTTGAGCCAGGTCCAGGCCAAGATCGCCCAGGCGCGCTGACGATGCCGCTCAGCTTCCCTCTCGTCTCCTGGTCGGCCGTCGCGCCCCAGGTGATCGTGCTGGGGGTCGGCTGCCTGCTCCTCCTCCTCGACCTCGCCCCGCCACGGGGGCGGAAGGCCCATCTCGGCGTCATCGGCCTGTTCGGCCTTCTGGCCGCCCTGGGCGCCTCCCTCACCCTCTGGGGGTACGAGGTGCGGGCCTTTCGGGAGATGATCGCCCTGGATCGCTTCGCCCTCTTCTTCAACGTGATCTTCTGCGTTGCGACGGCGCTCGTCCTGATGCTCTCGATGGATTCCTTGCCCCGCCGGGGGGCCGAGCGGGGGGAATACTACGCCCTGGTCCTCTTCGCCGTCCTCGGCATGATGCTCATGGCCTCCGGGACGGACCTCATCGTGATCTTCCTGGGACTCGAGCTGATGTCCCTCTGCCTCTACGTCCTCGCGGGCTTCCTCTACCGGCAGGCGCTCCGGTCGAGCGAGTCCGCCCTCAAGTATTTTCTACTCGGGGCCTTCGCGACGGGCTTTTTCCTTTACGGGATCGCCCTGATCTACGGGGCGACGGGAAGCACCAATCTCGAGAAGGTGAGCCGACTGCTCGCCCAGGCCGGGCCGGGTCGCGATCCGATGCTCTTCATCGGCCTCGGGCTCCTCTTGGTCGGCTTCGGGTTCAAGACTGCCTCGGTGCCGTTCCACATGTGGGTGCCCGATGTCTACCAGGGGGCCCCGACGGCCGTGACCGCCCTCATCGCCACGGGCTCCAAAGCCGCCGCCTTCGCCGGGCTGCTTCGCGTCCTCCTCGGAGCCATCGGACCCGACTGGAGGGGACTTCTGTGGGGGTTGGCGTTCCTCACGATGACGGTGGGGAATGTCGTCGCCATCGCCCAAGGAAACCTGAAGCGGATGCTCGCCTACTCCTCCGTGGCCCACGCCGGCTACATGCTGGTGGCGCTCGTGACCGCTTCGCCCGAGGGCGCCGCGGGCATCCTCTTCTACCTGCTCGTCTATACCTTCGCCAACGTCGGGGCCTTCGGCACGATTCTCTTGCTGGAGCGGGGCGGTGAGGAGGCCGTCGAGATCGCCGACTATGCGGGCCTCGGCTCCCGCCACCCCGCGCTGGCGCTCTGCCTCAGCCTCTTCATGCTTTCGCTCATCGG
>JACOUJ010000267.1 GCA_016177865.1 Candidatus Rokuibacteriota bacterium | reverse complement strand
GGATCTTCGCCGCGTACCTCCTTGCCCACCCTGTCATGATCGTGCTCCAGTGGCTCGGCGCGCGCTTCTATCTCAAGATCCTCCAGGTGCCGAAGTCGATCCTGATCCCGATTGTTCTGGTCTTTTGCGTCATCGGCGCCTACGCGCTCAACAACACCATGGACAACGTCTACGCGCTGCTGCTCTTCGGCGTACTCGGCTACCTGCTCGTGAAGTTCGGGTTTCCGCTGGCGCCGCTTATTCTCGGTGTCATCCTCGGCGACCAGATCGAGATTAACCTGGTGCGGGCGCTGATGACCGACTCGAACCCGTGGCTATTTGTGACCCGCTCCCTCTCCGGCGCGATGCTCGGGCTATCCGTCCTGTCGGTCGTGCTGGCGCTCTGGCAGCACCGCCGCCAGCAGGCTCGCCTTGCTCAGTCGGAAGAACAAGAGGTGGAGTTCTAGAGATGATCGCCGTCGGCATCGTGGGGCTCGGGACGATCGGAAAGTCGGTCTGCCGCGCCCTGGATGCTGGCCTCCCCAATCTTCACCTTGTCGGGGGCCTCAGCCGCAATGAGGCCAGGGCGACCGATTTCCTCGCCTCCCTGGCCTCCCCCCCTCCCTTCCTCCCGCTTTCGAAGCTCATCGAGGCTTCAGACATTGTGGTCGAGGCCGCAACCCGAACCCTCCTAGAGGAGCTGGCGCCTCAAGTCCTTGAGGCGGGCCGAGATCTCCTCGTCATGAGTGTCGGGGCCCTCCTCGACCATCCGGAGTGGGCCTCCCTGGCCGAGCGCCACGGCGCGAGGATTCATGTCCCATCCGGAGCAATTGCAGGCCTGGACGGGGTGAAGGCCGCTTGCCTTGGTTCGGTCGAGAGGATCACGATGGAAACCCGAAAGTCGCCCGCAGGTCTCAGGGGAGCGCCCTATCTCGTCGAGCGCGGCATTTCGCTCGAAGGGCTCGCGGCCGAGACTCTCGTCTTCGAGGGGCCGGCGCGGGAGGCGTGCCGGGGATTTCCCGCGAATGTCAACGTGGTGGCGGCCCTCTCTCTCGCCGGGCTCGGGCCTGATGCGACTCGGATTCGAATTCTCGCCGTCCCGGGGCTCACACGAAACGTTCACGATATCCGAGTGGAGGGCGGCTTCGGCACACTCAACGTGCACATCGAGAATGTTCCCTCTGTCGAAAATCCGCGCACCGGCCGCCTAGCGGCCCTTTCAGCCATCGCCACGCTGCGTGACTTGGTGAGCCCGCTGCAACTCGGGGCTTGAGCAATAGACACCCTGAGCCGGGCAGAGTAGAATCAGACATCGAGTGTGAGGTCCGTGTGAATCCCTCCCCCAGGGCTCTCGCCTCAACGCTGAAGGGATATCTTGGCGGAGCCCAATCCCTCGCCGACCTTTGCGCCAAGGCCTCTGCCGTTTCCGCTGAAATCTTCCGGGCAAGGGCGGCTGTCATCCATCTCCCCGACGGAACCGGTCGCCTCCGTCTGGCCGGTCATTACGGTTTGGGCAAGCGCGAACAGAGATTTGTGACGATGCGGCCGTCAAATGAAACACCTCAAGGAGAGGTCATGCGAACGCGGCGGGCGGTCATCTCCTCTGCGACCCGCCCGTCCTTGATCGTCCTTCCCCTGGGGAAATCCCCCGTGGGGACGCTGACCCTCCTCTTCAGGGGCTCCCGCCGCCCTCCCCTTCCTTCGCAGCGCGTGGTCGAGACGGTTTGCGTCGGCATCGGCCGGGCAATCAAAAACGGCAGGGCTGTGGGGACGAAGCGACCTGGCCGCCGCACCGGGAGAGACATCGGAGCGCGGCAGCCGATCGCGGAGATCCTTCCGCGGGAGACGCAGGAGCTCTTGACCCTGGAGTCCATCGCCAAAGCTCTCGCCCACCCACAGGACCGCACCGAGATGTTGGCGCGGGCCATTGAGGCGGTTGTGGCTGTCACTCACGCTGATGGAGGAATCGTTCGCCTCGTGGACGAGGAGCGGCAGCTCCTGACCGTTGAGGCCAGCATTGGAGTCGCGACCGTTCATTCGATTCCGCTTCAGAATAATCCTTTCGTTCACCAGGTGAAGCCGGGCGAGGTCTTCCAGCATCGGATTGGGGATGGCCCTTTTGGCCCGGAGGTCCGGGCCGCCCTCCTGTCCGCCGGGTTCTTGTCGGTCATCGGAGTCCCGATCTTCATCAAGAACCGATTCGCCGGCGTCCTCACCCTTTTCTATCAAAGGGAGACCCCGCCTTCGGTCTCCCCTTCCCTCTTGGAGGCAGTGGCCCTGCAACTCGGGATCGCTCTGGAGAACGCCGAGCTCTTTGCCCGGCTCCAAGCCCAAGAGGCAGAGGCCCGTGAGATGGGCCGTTCCCTGAGCGCCGCAAACCTACAGCTTCAGGATTCCTACCTCCGGCTCCGCCAAGCTCACGAGCAGCTCCTGCAGTCAGAAAAACTCTCTGCCATGGGGCAGCTCATCTCCGGTGTGGCCCACGAGTTGAATAACCCCCTGAGTGTGGTGATGGGCTACGCCCAGCTCTTGCTCGGAGACTCGAAGGACGAGGCCTTGCGCGCCAAGGCGGAGGCGATCCTCTCCCAGGCTGAACGGGCCGCCAAGATCGTGAGAAACCTCTTGACCTTCGCGCGGAAGAGTCGGGGCGATCGGCGACTCTTGAATGTCAATGAGATTCTCGACCGGACCATCGAGCTTCGGGCCTACCACCTGAAGGTGGACAATGTGGAGGTTATTCGGGAGATTGACGAGAGACTCAGCCCCACCCAGGGCGATCCGCAACAGCTTCAGCAGGTCTTGCTGAATCTCATTAACAACGCGCACTATGCCATGACGACCACCCGCGGACGAGGGCGGCTCAGCCTTCGGACCTTCCGGACGAGGGACCGGTTCGGGCGACCCGCGATCGGCATTGAAGTCGCGGACGACGGCCCCGGCATCTCCCCGGAGATTCTCCCCCATGTCTTTAATCCCTTTTTCACCACGAAACCTGTCGGGGAAGGGACGGGACTCGGCCTCGCCATCTGCCACGGGATTATCGAGGAGCATGGTGGAGAGATCACGTGCACCTCAGTTCCCGGGGCGGGGGCGAGCTTTCGAGTGACCCTCCCCATCTTTGTGACCACGGAGGAACGGTCCGAGGGCGACACTCAAAAAGCCTGGCCCAGCCCGGGCCACCGGATTCTCGTCATTGATGACGAGCAAGCAGTCCGAGAGGTCCTCCGGGAAGCCCTGGCCAATTACGGCCATGTCGCCCACACCACGAGTAGCGGGCGAGAGGCGCTTCGGTGGATTGAGACCTTGTCCTATGACCTCGTTATCTGCGACATGAAGATGCCTGACATGGACGGGAAGACCTTTTATGCCGAGGCGCAAGCACGCTGGCCTCACCTCGCAGAGCGGATCGTCTTTTGTACCGGAGATGTCGTCAACCCGAAGACTCAGTCCTTCCTCCAGGAGCTCGGTTGTCGGTATGTCACCAAGCCGTTCAAGGTGGAAGAGCTCCTCTCGCTCCTCAACCCGCGTCCCCGAAGACCCGGACCCGGCTAGCTAGCCCGCTTGTTCGCCCAACCTCTGCACGTTTCTGCCAGACTTTGGTTTTGACGCCACACTCGTGCCGCGCCGAGATGCGAGCAGCACAAGGCCCGAGGGAGGAGCCAACCGGAGCGTACGACCAAGCCCACCTGCGGCGGGACTCGGTGCCCGCAAAGGTACTGGTGACGACCGAGAACGCGGTGAAGCGACATATATCGGCGCGGCACTAGCTAATCGTGGAGAGATTCTAAGTAGCGCTCTGCCTCCATCGCCGCCATGCATCCGGTTCCCGCCGCGGTCACGGCCTGGCGGAAGACGTTATCCTGGACGTCTCCCGCGGCAAAGACCCCTGAGATACTGGTGACCGTGCTCCATGGACGGGTGGCGATGTATCCCCTGTCGTTCAGTTCAAGCAGGTCGGCAAAAAGCTCAGTGTTCGGGGTGTGACCGATCGCCACAAAGACCCCCTGGCAGGGACGCTCCCAGACCGCTCCCGTCTTGAGATCCCGGAGGCGAACGCCGGCGACCTTGTCAGCCCCAAGGATCTCCTCCACCACCGTGTCCCACGTGAAGCCGATCGTTTCGTTTCGTCTGGCGCGGTCCTGCATGATCTTGGAGGCGCGGAGGTGGTTTCGCCGGTGGATAACCTCGACGTGGGTGGCAAACTTTGTCAGGAAGAGCGCTTCTTCCATCGCCGAGTCTCCGCCCCCGACTACCACGATCTCCTGATCCTTGAAGAAAAACCCGTCGCAGGTCGCGCAGGTGGACATGCCCCGCCCCAAGAGCCGCCGTTCGGACTCCAGACCCAGGAGTTTTGCCGATGCCCCCGTGGCGATAATGAGGGCCTGTGATTGATAGGTGGCGTCCGTCGTCTTCACCGTGAAGGGATGGACCCGCAGGTCTACGGCGACCGCATCTTCGTCCCGGATCTCAGTTCCGAAATGTTCGGCCTGCTTCCGCATGACCGTCATCAGGTCCGGCCCCATAATGGGGTCTACGAATCCGGGGAAGTTCTCCACCAGCGTGGTGAGCGTCAACTGGCCACCGGGCTGACTCCCGGCGAGCACCAGCGGGACGAGATTACCCCTGCCTGCGTAGATAGCCGCCGTGAGCCCGGCAGGTCCGGACCCCAGAATGATCACCTTTCGGACAGGGGGCATCCTGAAATGTCCTCCTCGTAATGTCTCCGGTCTTTAGACGCGGCCGATTATAGCAAAGGTTCGCCCCCAAAAAGAAAGAGGCCCGAGAGAAATTCCCGGGCCTCTTGCCTCGTTGTGGCTTAGAGCTTGGTGACGTTCGCCGCCTGCTTCCCTTTCGGCCCTTCCACGATCTCGAACTCCACGGCCTGACCTTCCGCCAATGTGCGGAAGCCGGACCCTTGGATCGCCGAGAAATGGACGAACACATCGTCGCCATCAGGGCGAGCGATGAAGCCGTAGCCCTTCGCCTCGTTGAACCACTTCACAGTTCCGGTATACCTCAACTGGTCTCCCCCCTTTCCGTTTTGCGTATTTCGGGGTGACCGGCCGAAGAAAAAAGCCGCAAAGGCCCTTGTCTTGCTGCCCTTGCGGCCCGGAACCGTTCCAAATCCCAAATCCTCGAAGCAGCCTACCCCTGAAGCTGGTTGAGTATATCACATTTGAAGAAGCTGTCAAGCGGAATTTCTCCGCAAAACCGCCTACTCCAGCCGCGCCACGACGTCCCCCTCCTGCACGGTCGCCCCCTCTCGCACCGAAAGCTCCCGGACTACCCCGGAGCGAGGGGCCTCCACGGGGATTTCCATCTTCATAGACTCCAAGATGACGATCGGGTCCCCCTGGTTCACCCAATCCCCGACGCCCACGGGGATCTGAAAGACGACTCCCGCGATGTTCGCTTTGATCTCTGATGTCATCCGCCTCGATCCCTCAGATCACCCTCAGACCCGCTCCTTGAACTCATGGCCCAAGAGTCCCTCGGGTCTGACCAGCAGGACGAGGATAATGATCACGAACGCCAGAGTATTCTTGAACTGGATGGCGATGTAGGCCCCGCTCAAGCTCTCGGCAATCCCGAGAATCAGGCCTCCCACGATGGCGCCCGGGAGGCTGTTCAATCCCCCCAGGATGGCAGCCGCAAATCCTTTGAGGAACGGGTCGATCATGAAGTACGGGTCGAGGAAGAGCGCTGGCGCGAGAAAGGCCCCAGCGACCGCTCCCAGCGCGGCACCAACCGCCCAGCTGAGGGCCACGAGTTGCCGAGTCGGGATCCCCAGCGTCTGGGCCGCAATAAGATTTTCGGACGTTGCCCGCATTGCCCGCCCCACTCGGGTTCGTTGAACGAACCCGTAGAGGAGCAGGGAGCAGCAGAGTGCTGTCCCCAGTGTTCCGAGTCCAAGCTCCGTCATCGCGACCGGGCCGATTTTCACGATCCGGGTATCAGAAAGGGGAGAACGGAATGGTTGTGGCTCTGTCCCCCAGAAAAAGGCCGCCCCGCCTTGAAGAATCAGGCCGAGTCCGAGTGTCATGATCACTTGACCGAGATGCGTCGCGTCTCTCCGCTGCGCGGGGATCAAGATCCCCAAGTAGAAGGTCGTGGCCAGGGCTGCACTGAACATCACGGCAAGACCGAATGCGACTCCGAAGGGGAGTCGGGCAGAAAGCGCGGTATACGCGATAAACGTGGCAAAAGCAGCCACGTCGCCGTGGGCAAAGTTTAGGACCCGCGACGACTGGTAGACGAGAACGAGTCCCAGGGCGACCAGGGCATACGTGCTACCCGCCGACAACCCGGCCAGGAGATACTGGAGCAACCATTCCATCCTAGGCTCGTCTCACCGAAACGGCCAGTGCGAGAAATATAAGCGAAATTTCATCCAACGTCCGGCGAACCCATGAGGCTCAAAGATGATCACAAGGAGGATGGCCGCCCCATAGACTACGGGGACCAGCTCCCGAGAACTGGCAAAGACCTGGGGCACCAGGATCACAAACGCGGCGCCGAACAGAGATCCCTCCACCCGCGCAAGACCCCCGACCACCACCCCGACAATGAGGGTAATGGTTTCCGCGAGGGTGAACATCTGCGGCTCCAGGTGGCCCAGCAATTGGGCGAGGAGGCCGCCTTGAACTCCCGTGTAGAACGAGCTCACCGCGAAGGCAAGGAGCTTGTATCGCGTCAGGTTTATCCCCATCACTTCGGCCGCGATGTCGCTGTCGCGGATCGCGATGAACGCCCGCCCAACGTAAGACGAGACCAAATTATAGGTGGCCAGCGTGAACAAAACCGCGAGTCCCACGTTCAGGTAGTACATCAGGAGGCGCTTTGAGAGCCCGTTCCAGGCCAGGGGCGGGATGGCGAGTCCCATCCGGCCTCCGGAGAGGGTGTCCCAATTGGCCAGGACCTGATAGACCGCAATCCCGAATCCCAGCGTGGCGACGGCGAGATACGGTCCCTTGAGGCGAAGAGCCGGAAACCCGACCAAGAGACCAAAGAGCGCCGCCATGGCCCCCGCCGCCAGAAGGGCCAGAGGAAATACCACTCCTGCCCGGGTAAGGTGGGCCAGGGTGAAGGCACCGATCCCGAGAAACCCGGCTTGACCGAAGGAGACCTGGCCACTGAACCCAATCAATAGATTCTGGCCGAGGACGCCGATGGCATAGGTTGAGATCAGCGTGACGATGTAGATCGCGTAGTCCGAACCGAATTGCGGTAAGAGGCATAGCGCGAGAAAGAGGATGCCGGCCAGAAGCTTCTCGGGCCACTTCCGAACCAGCCGAAGATCTTCCTTGTAGCTTGCCACTCGATCCACGGCTCAATCCTGGTACAGGGTCGAGACGAGATCTGCGTAGCGCTTGGCGAGCGCGGCCCGCTTCACCTTTTTCGTTGGAGTGACATCCCCCTCTTCCTCATAGAACCGTCGCGGGAGCAACGCAAATTTTTTGACGGACTCTACATGGGAGACCGTCTTGTTGACCCTCTCGACCTCACCAGCGATCAGGCGGAACACCTCCGGGTGCTGGGTCAGGTCTTGAAAGGCTGAGAACGGTATGCGTCGGTCCTGGGCGAACTTCGTCACATTGTCCTCGTCGATGAGGATCAGGGCCACGAGATATTTCTTTCGGTCACCGATTACCACCGCGTCCTGAATGTATGGGCTCCACTTCAGCTTGTTTTCGATCGAGGCCGGCGAAATGTTTTTCCCCCCCGCGGTGATGATGATCTCTTTCTTACGGTCGACGATTTTGAGGTAGCCGTCCTCCCACGCCCC
Organism: Candidatus Rokuibacteriota bacterium; assembly: GCA_016177865.1. Classification (GTDB taxonomy): domain Bacteria; phylum Methylomirabilota; class Methylomirabilia; order Rokubacteriales; family JACOUJ01; genus JACOUJ01. The sequence goes on along the minus strand of JACOUJ010000267.1, from coordinate 2,974 downwards.
GATGTCACCGGTGTGGAGCCACCCGCTCTGGTCGATCGTTTTGGCAGTTAGCTCTCCGTCCTTAAAGTATCCCTTGAACACATTGGGGCCGCGCACCAGAATCTCGCCGTCATCGGCAAGGCAAACCTCGATCCCAGGGATCGGTTCTCCGACAGTCCCTACCCGAGAGCGCTGCACGCGGTTGACTGAAATGAGCCCCGTGGACTCTGTTTGGCCATACCCCTCGATCAGGGGGATGCCAAGGGCATGAAAATACTCAAAGAGCTCGGGAGAGGCGGGCGCGGCCCCGCAGATCGCGACGCGGGTGCGGTCAAATCCGAGCTGCCGCTTGAGCGGGTAGAGCACGGCCCAATACGCGAGCGCATGGAGCAGCCCGAGAGGTAGTCCGACCCAACCGCGAGCCGTCTTCTGCCTCACATACCAGCGCCCGATGGCAACGGCCAATCGATAGGCCGCGCGCTTGAGCCTGGTCGAATCGGTCATCCTAAGCTCCACCGCGGAGGCGAGCCTCTCCCAGATCCTCGGCACGCTCGCGAAGTAGGTCGGGGAGATCTCCCGAAGATTCTGGAAGAGGGTCTCAGGGTTTTCAATGAAGTTGACGGCATGCCCAATTCCGATCGCCCGAAAGACGGAAATGAGGTTCTCGTAAATATGGGCCAGGGGCAGGTAGGACACGACTTCGTCGTCTTCCCGAGCCGGATGGACTTCCACGAACGAGCGGGTCACCTCGAGAATGTTCCGATGAGAAATCATGGCCCCCTTGGGCGGACCCGTCGTCCCAGAGGTATATATCATCATGGCCGTGTCTTCCGGAGCGACCCTCGCCATCCGCTCTTCGAGTCGCCCGGGATAAGTCGCGAGGAACCTTTCCCCCTCTTTCAGGAAATCGTCGAAAAAAGAGACCCGATCGTCGGAAAATCCCCATAGTCCCTTTTCGTCCCACACGACGATCCTCTCCGCGCGCGTTTCTGGCAAAATCGAGAAGACCTTATCGAGCTGCTCCTCGTTTTCAAGGAAGAGGAGCCGTGATTCTGAATGGTTGAGCAGGTACGAGATCTGCTCAGGAGCTGACGTCGCATAGATAGCACAGGTTGCGTTGCCGGCCGTCTGGATGCCAAGGTGGCAGTAAAGCCACTCTGGCCGATTTTCCCCGAGGACTGCCACGTTCTCCCCGAGGCGGAGCCCGAAGGCGAGGAGACCAGCCGCCACCTTGCGAACCGCCTCCCCGTATTCGTTCCAGGAGACCGTTCGCCAGATTCCGAGATCCTTATATCGGAGGGCCGGTCGGGCGCCTCTCTGAGAGACCCGGGAAAAGAATAGCTCTGGCAGCGTTCGGGGCTGTTCGGGCACGGTCACCATCGCCTTCGCTTGCGGTAAAGACGCCAGCCCGTTGCCGATGTTCCCGGTTCGCCGACGCCAAGGTACAGATCCCTGACATCGTCATTCTGCCCGATCTCTTGGGCAGTCCCCTGCAGCACCACTCTCCCGGCCTCGAGAATAATCCCTTCGTGAGCCACCCTGAGCGCTAACCGCGCGTTCTGCTCCACCAGGAGGATCGTGGACCCCGTCATACTGATGGTGGCCAGCGCATCGTAGACCATGGTCGCGATCTGGGGGGTGAGCCCGTGGGATGGCTCGTCGAGCATCAGGAGTCGGGGTCGGCGCAGCATGGCTCGACCGATCGAGAGCATCTGTTGCTCACCCCCGGAGAGACTCTCAGCCTGCTGTCGGCTTCGCTCTCTCAGGACGGGGAACATTCGAAACACGGCCTCGAGGTCCCTTGCAATCGAGTTATCCCGGCGCCCCCAGAGTCCCAGTTCAAGATTCTCGGCAACGGTCAGCTCGCGGAAAAGCCCCCGATCTTCTGGGACGTAGACGATCCCGAGGGCGGCGACTCTCTCGGCCGACCAGCGTTCAATTCGCCGGCCATCAAATTCGATTGTCCCCTTCTTTGGCTGGTCCTTGATGAGCCCGGCGATTGTCTTGAGCAACGTGGTCTTGCCTGCCCCGTTGGGCCCGAGCACCGTAAAGATCGTCCCCTCACGGACTTCGATGGAGACTCCGCGCAGGGCATAGATCCGGTCGAAGTAGAGCGTCTCGATATTTGACACGGTAAGGAGGCTCATTTTTCCAGTGGGGAGATCCAGTCAACCCCCAAGGTACGCCTTGATGACCTCGGGATGGGATTGGACCTCCGCGGGAGTTCCCCACGCGATCTTCACACCGTGATCCAGGGCGACCATGTAATCGGCAAGGCGCGACGCGACCCGCAGATCGTGTTCCACCAGGAGAATCGTCACGTTGAAGCGTCCACGGATCTCATGGATCCAGTAAGAGAATTCCTCTTTCTCCTCAGCGGTCAAGCCGGAGACCGGCTCATCGAGAAGCAAGAGGCTCGGTTCTGTGGCGAGAGCGCGTCCCAATTCGACTCTCTTCTGGATCCCGAAGGGACAATCGGCGACTCGGCTCTTCCGGTAGGGTTCGAGGTTCAAGAACTCGAGGATCTCCTCCGCGCGGCGCCGGTGATTGACCTCCTCGCGGCGAAGGCGGAGAAGCGCGGCGGCAAAATTCTTCCGAAAGTAATGGTGTCGGCCTACCAGGAGATTGTCAAGGACCGGCATGGTGTGGAAGAGACGAAGATTCTGAAACGTGCGAGCGACCCCCCGCCGAGTCACTCGGTCGGGGGTGAGCCCGAGAAGGCTTTCCCCCCGAAACGCGATACTCCCCGCGCTGGGCGAATAGATGCCGGAAATACAGTTAAAAAGCGATGTCTTTCCCGATCCGTTCGGGCCGATGATCGCCAGGGTCTCGCCCGGGGGAACCGAGAGACTGACCCCGGTTAATGCCCGAATCCCGCCAAAGTGGATCGCAAGGTCTCGAACCTCGAGTAGGGCCATCCCCGACGAGTTTGACTCAATCACTAAGTCGTGCCGAGGTGCGGGCCCAAATGACGGGCCAGTAGGTTCGGAAGGGG
>JACOUJ010000266.1 GCA_016177865.1 Candidatus Rokuibacteriota bacterium | reverse complement strand
GATGCTCAACCGCGGCGCTCGTTCCGTCGGGTGCACGGTTCCCAGCAGCTCTTGTGGTCCTGCATCCTCGCATCGGACCTGCCGTGGTCGTGAGTGGAGCGTATCCATTACATAGTCAAAGATCAATAATCCCAACACGCGCACCTGTCCGATCTTCCGTTCGAAGCGCGACGCCGAGATCACCAAGGCCATCTACCGCCGGGTGCCGGTGCTCGTCCGGGAGGGGCCGCCCGAAGAGAATCCCTGGGGCGTGTCGTTCCTGCGGATGTTCGACATGGCCAACGATTCGGGGCTCTTCCGAACCCGAGAGCAGCTCGAGCGCGACGGCTGGACGCTCGAAGGCAACGTCTTCAGGAAGGGCTCCGACCGGCACCTGCCGCTCTACGAAGCCAAGATGATCCACCACTTCGACCACCGCTTCGGCGACTATGCCGACTATCCGCCCGGCACCGAGACGACCACGCTTCCCGACGTCCCCCTCGAGCGACTTCGCGATTTGGGCTACGTCGTCCAGCCCCGCTACTGGGTCCCGGCTAAGGAGGTCGACGACCGCCTCGCCGACAAGTGGGACCGCGCCTGGCTCCTCGGCTGGCGCGACATCTGCCGCGCCACCGACCAGCGGACCGTCATAGCCAGCGTCATCCCCCGGGCCGCCGTAGGTGACAAGTTCCTTCTCATGCTTCCAAGTGCCGAGCCTCGGCTCGTCGCCTGCCTGCTTGGCAACCTGACGAGCTTCGTGTTCGACTACGTCGGCCGGCAGAAGGTGGGCGGAACCTCGCTCAAATACTTTACGATGAAGCAGCTCGCCGCGCTCTCGCCCGCCACCTACACAGTGCCGACACCCTGGTGTCCGCTCGTATCCGTTTCTGAGTGGCTCCGATCACGCGTCATCGAACTCGCCTACACCGCCTGGGATCTCGCTGCCTTCGCTCGGGACTGCGGTTACGACAGCGCACCCGTCCGCTGGGATCCCGAGCGCCGTTTCCTTCTCCGGTGCGAGGTCGACGCCGCCTTCTTCCACCTCTACGGCCTCACCCGCGAGGAGGCCGCCTACATCCTGGACACTTTCCCCATCGTCTGCCGCACCGATGCGCAGCGCTACGGCGAGTACCGGACGAAGCGCGTGATCCTCGATATCTACGACGCCATGCAGTCCGCCATCGAGACCGGCCAACCCTACAAGACGCTGCTCGATCCGACCCCCGGCGACCCCCGCTTCGCAGGTCCCGGTAGCACTTGAGCGATCGGTGGGAGGGACAGGTCTGAGACTCGATGCGGCTGGCGAGGGGGATATGACCGCGTCGCGGCCTGAACCGGGCTATCATGGACGCGTTCCGGTGGGCGCCCGGCCGGCCGAGACGGGCACTTGGGGCCTCGCGATGACGAAGAGGGAGATTCATGACGCGTCTTGACGCTGGCGCGCGGTGGTTGCGCTGCGATCTCCACGTGCACACGCCTTTTGACCCCGAGAAGCGCTTTGGTGAAAACGTCAGACACGCCATCGACGCGTTCAGGAAGGAGAAGCCTCAGCGGCTGGCCGAGATCGCCATGCGCTTCGTCGAGGCGTGCCGGAAGGCAGTCGCGGGCGAGGGCATGGATCTCGTCGCCGTGACCGACCACAACAGCATCGAGGGATACCGTTATCTGAGGCCTCAATTCGACGTCATCGCGCAGCAGGCGAAGGACCAAGGGCTCCCGATGCCAGTGATTCTCCCCGGGGTCGAGTTCACGGTCGGTGGAGAGCGTCCCCTGCACATCCTCGTGATCTTCGCCGCTGCCACGAGCCCGGATGAGATCGAGGGCGCGATCCGGCACGTCTTCGGGACGAGGCATCCGTTCCACCCGAAGACAGGAACGCCCGAGTCTTCCGGACAGGGGGTCGACGACTTCCTCAAGAGGTTTTACGACTGGTGCCGACCGACGTCAGGTGAACGCCGGCTCTCCTTCGTCGTCCTGCCGGCCCACGCCGACGGTGACCGAGGGGTCGATCAGGAGACCCGTGCGGGCGCCGGGCCGGTCGTCGCGCCCGGAATCTGGGACGAGATGAAGGGCCATCTGCGGGAGTGGGTGATCACGCGGGTTGACTGGCACGGCTTTCAGACCCTACGGCCGTATCCCGGTCTGCCCCGCGGGTTCCAGGATCTCCTTGCTCGCTGGATGGCGGCCCGTCAGGGGCTCGACTGGGAGGCACTCGGTGAGCGGGATCGCCGGCGATTTCGAGAGCGGGAGCGCTGGCCGCTCATCGAGGCCTCCGACCCTCACGTCTATGAGGAGATAGGGGCGCACTTCACCTGGCTGAAGATGGAGGTGCCAGACGTCGAGGGTATCCGTCTTGCCCTCCTGGATCCGGAGTCGCGGCTGCGGCGAATGGCTGAAGGAAGGCCGGCCCAGGATCACCCGCGCTTCCGGCACATCTCGATTCGCCGGACGGACTTCTTTGAGGCGATCGAAGTCCCCATCAATCCGTCCCTCAACACGTTGATCGGGGGTCGGGGCGCCGGCAAGTCCACGCTCATCGAGTGTCTCCGGTATGCCCTCGACCGTGCCAGGGCTGAAGACTTCGAGGAGGACGAAAGGGAGGTCCGGGAGAGCGTTCAGCGGCTTCTGTCAAGGAAGAAGGAGCGCGACTACGGTGAATCCAGCGGCGTCCTTCTGCCAGGTCATGAGATCGCTATCGAGCTGGAACTAGCTGGTCGGCTATACCGGGTAGTCCGGTCCGAGCGCGGCCACGAGATCATCCCAGACCCCGATGACGCTGGAGCGGCACCGACTCCCCTCGACGTTAGAGCCTTGATCGCTCCACGGATCCTGTCTCAGCGGCAGATCGCCAGGATCGCGAAGGACCCTGCGGCGCAGCGCCGCGAACTGGACGCCATGGCGGGCGCGGAGTTCAGCAGGAGTTTCGACGGCAGGCACCGAACCCTGCTGGAGCGTCTCGAGCTGTTACAAGCGTCCCGGCGGGGGCTGAAGGATCGGGCGGCGACGCTGCCAGCCAGACAGACGGAGCTCCAGAAGATGAAGGACCAGATTGCCTTCCTGGAGCGGGGCGGCAATAAGGAGATCTTGGAGCGGTTTCGCGCTCTCCAGGCCGAACAGCGTTGGCTTGACGGAACGTTTGAGGCGCTGGAATCGACTGCGGGCCGGCTCGAGAACGAAGCGGCCGAGGTCGAGCAGGCAGCCGAGCGGCTGGGCCCGGCCCCGGAGGGGCCGACCAAGAGCTGGACGGAGAGCATCAGCGAGCGGGTAAGCCGAAAGCTCGGTGAGGTCCGGACTGAGCTCGAGAGCCTCGCAGCCGGGTTGAGGGCTTTCAGGGAAGAGACCGAGGGAGAACGGGTTCTCCAGTGGGCCCCCGGGTTCGAGGCCGCTCAGCGGGCCTACCTCGGACTTCAGCAGGAAATGCGAGAGAAGGGGGTCGAGTTCCGGCAGCACGAACGGCTCCTCCAGCAGCGTGCGCTCATCGAGCGCGAAGTGTCGGTCTTGTCGGGTCTGCAGAGCCAGATTGAGCGGACGGAGAGCGATATCCACGAGGTGCGATCGGAGTTGGTGCGCCTCCGAGAAGAGCGACTTCTGAAGAGGAGGATGCTCGCCGAGACCTTCGAGAGAGAAGATGCCGACGTCCGGCTCGAAATCATCCCCTTCGAGGACCGCCGGGACCTCGCTAGCCATCGCGACGAGTGGTTCGGCGGAGCGGGCCTCCAGGAGCGAGACTGGGAGATTCTGACCAGTTTCATCTTCTCCGGGCCTTCACCGGACGCCGTGCCGGTCCACCTCGCTGATCTCGTGCGGGCAGTGCGGCGAGACATCGAGGAGACAAGGGCAAGGGGCAAGCCGCTCGAGACCTCGGAATCCTCCGTCGCAGCCGTGCTCGGCGAAGCCGCGAAGCGCCTAACCCGAAACTTCTTCAACGCCCTGCAACGAGGCGACCGCATCCAGCTCGACGCAATGGAGCGGTTTCTCCCCGAGGATTGGGTCATCGCTCGCGTCCGCGACGCATACGGCGAGTTCAGGCCAATCGAGCAGGGTTCCGTCGGCCTCCGGAGCACCGCGGTCCTCTCGCTCCTCTTGGCCGCTGGCGAGCAACCGCTGGTGATCGACCAGCCCGAGGACGATCTCGACAACCAATACGTTTACAGCGTCGTCGTGGATCTGCTCCGAAAGCGAAAGTTCTCGCGTCAGATCATCATCGCGACCCACAATGCCAACATCCCGGTCAACGGCGACGCCGAGCTCATTGTCGCCCTGGAGGTCGAGAACCGCCTGGGACGCGTCAGGGTCATGGGAAGCATCGACAAGCTCGAGGTAAAGGAGGTCGTGAGCGAGATCATGGAGGGCAGTCCCGAGGCTTTCCGGTTGCGGCTGGCGCGCTACGGCTACTGAGCGTCTCGATGTTCGACACCAGTGAGGCGATCCTCAACCAGCTCGTCGCCGGCGAGGATTCGTTCGCCGAATTCAAGGAGGTACGCTTCGGGCGTCACGGCGTCATCTCGCCGGCGTCGGACGATATGGCAGGGGAACTCGTGGCCCTTGCCAACGCCGAGGGCGGCACTATTTTCCTTGGCGTCGACGACCAAGGCTCAGTGCTCGGCATTCCGCCCGAGCGTCTCCGGCAGGTCGAGGAGTGGGTCGTCAACCTCGCGACCGAGAACTGTGAGCCGCCCATCCGCCCGCTGTTTCGGCGCGTGATGCTGCCCGACGCTCGAGGCGAGGTCCGTCCCGTCTTGCTAGCCCAGGTAAGGCGCGGCCTCTATGTCCACCGAACTCGAGGGGGAAGGTGGCTGATTCGGGTTGGGTCCACCAAGAGCGACCTGACGGGTGATGAGCTGGGCCGGCTCCTTCAAGAACGCGGAAGGCGGTTCATCTTTGACGAGACGCCGGTGCCGACCGCGACCCGGGAGGATCTCGATCAGGAGCTGCTCGAGCGCCACTTCAGTCCGCCGGTCGGGATCGACTGGACGCAGCTCCTCGTCAACGCGCGCGTGACCGTCGCGGACGAGGATGGCGTGGACCGACCGACGGTAGCGGCAGTACTATGCTTCTCGCGAGAACCGGCGACTTACCTACCGGGCGCATTCATCGAAGCGGCCGTGTACCGCGGCGAACGCCGCCACTCCGACGACCTGGTTCATCCTGAGGAAATCAGAGGACCGGTCAACAACCAGATCGACGAAGCCGTCGACTTCGTCGACCGGTTCATGCTGAAGCCCGCACGCAAGGACGTGGGGCGCGAGGATTATCCTCAGTACTCGCTCGGCGCCGTGCAAGAAGCGCTCGTCAATGCCGTAGCCCATCGTGATTACGCGGTCGCTGGCTCGCGGATTCGCCTGTTCCTCTACGCGGATCGCCTGGAAGTCATCAGCCCGGGTGGGTTGCCAAACACCGTGACGCTGGAGAGCATGCGGTACCGGCAATTCACCCGTAACCAGCTTCTCGTGTCGTTTCTCTCCAAGATGAAAAGTCGGCGCGCGGGCCGGTCATTCCTTGAGGAGCGCGGCGAAGGCGTGACCCGGATCATCGAGGAGAGCACCACCTATTCGGGACGCGAGCCAACATACGAGCTTCACGGAGAACAGCTCCACCTGACGATCTGGGCGAGGTCTTCGCCTCACCAGTGATCGCGCTCGAGCTTCGACCGCCGGAACATTACCCGGCAAGTCCTCCGAAAGAAACCACGGGGCAGTAGCGTCACTCTCAGTGCCGTCATCCAGCAGCCAGGCCAACTGCCAGGTCGAACGCCAGGGCTTTGGCGGCCTGTTCCGGGAACGGCACCCGCTCGGCGAGTTTGTCGGTGGTCTGCTCGTCGGTCTGGTACTTCTCGCCCATGACGACGGCGAACCAGCGCTCGCGGTCGCGGACGACGCGGAACATCTTCTCGTCCTGGGTGGCGGTGACAAAGGGCAGGTAGACGTAGACGGGGCGGCGGGCCCGCTCGGCCTTCGCCCCGATCCGGTCCACGCGGCCGGTCCGCTGCTCGATGGTGCTCGGGTTCCAGGCGAGGTCGTGGTGGACGACGTAGCGGCAGTCGAGGTGGAGGTCCACTCCCTCGCCGAGGACGCTGCTGGCGATCAGGATCTCCGGGAAGAACGGGGCGTTGAAGGCGAGCATGAGCCGCCGCCGGGCCGTCTGCGGTAGCTCCCCATTGGCGAGCCGCACGTTCGGGAGGTAGAGGACCTCCTCTGTCTGGTCGTCGGGGTCGGGATTCTCGCGCCGGAACGCGCCGGTCTGGATGCGAGGAGCACCTGGCGACAAACCCTACGTCAGTAGAGCCCGATCTGCCGCTCGAACTCGCGTAGATCTCGCTTCTTGGTCAGGAGGGCGGCGACAGTCCCGGGCTCGTAGATCCTGAACTGCTCGCGGAAAACGTGGCTCCTCGGATCCAAGCAGACCCTGAACCCGGTGGTGGGAGTTTGCTGGGGCGATGATTCGAGGCTGAGAGTTCCAGCGGTTGAACGCAATCTTGAGCTTGGCAACAGCCCGCTCGATGCCGCCGGACAACTCGACCTCGAACGCGAGGGTGGGGGAGCCGGCCAATTCTCGCTTCCAGACCACGTCCAACCGCCGCAGTTCCCGCTCCATAGGCACCGGCATCTGCTTCGCGGTCAGGGCTCGATCACGGGCAGGATGATCCGCGAGGGCCGCAGGGCGTCGTGAAAGATCGTGTTGAGCGCGACCTGGCCGCGCGCCTCCGCGGCGACGGGGCCGCCCGTGTTCAGGTTTCGGTCGAAGCGCGGGAAGCTCGAGGAGGCGACCGCCACCCGAATCCGGTGGCCCCGCCGGAAGGTGTTCGCCGTGGCCCAGAGGTCGACCGTCAGCTCGTACACCCGGTTCGGCGCCAGCGGCGTCGGGTGCGTCCCGGACTCCCGGTAGCGGGCGCGGAGGATGCCGTCGCAGAGGAGGCGCGAGCATCCGTCCGGCTCGACGTCGGTCAGGCGGACCACGAAGTCGGTGTCGGGCGCCGAGGACATCGCGTGGAGGACGCAGCGCACGTCGCCCACGATCGTGAGGTCCCGCTCGAGGGGCGCGCTCGTGTAGGTGAGGCAGCGGCCCTCGATCGGCCGCTGGTCGTAGGCGCCCCCCGGGGGGTTCAGCGTCGCGCCGCCGAGCGTGGGCACGGGATCGTCGGGGTCGTCGCGGTAGCCCTCGGCCCGCTCGGCGCCCGCCGGCGCCTCGGGCGCGAGG
>JACOUJ010000265.1 GCA_016177865.1 Candidatus Rokuibacteriota bacterium | reverse complement strand
CGTGGGGGCCGGAGCCCGCCCCCTGCACCCCGATCTTGATGGCCGGCACCTTCAACTGGCACTGGGCATCCGCCGGGACCGGCACGGTCAACCCGGCAAGGAGCAAGACGCTTAAGGCAACCAGGATCCATCGTTTCATAGAGCCACCTCCTTGGAATGAAGAGAGGATCACGGGCGACCCCTTCCGGGGCCACACCGCCACGCCTGCCAGCATTCTAGGGAAATCTCAACTTCTGTCAACGGCTAAGGCTGGGGCACCCCTCACCACCCTGCCCCGTTGTCAACGAGGACTTCGGCACGCTTCTACCGGGAAGCCGCCGCCGGCCCTACCTCCAAGGGGCGTCTGTCGAGCTCCAGGGCGGAGCCGAGCTGCGTCAGGCGCTCGAGCTGATCGTAGTAGACGGTTTCTTCCACCATCTTCCCGTCCCGCACGCGGATCAAGCAGCAGACCCGACTCCGGACCGTCCGGCCGGTTGGAGGAATCCCCATGAATGTCCCCAGGTGGGTCGCCGTTGAAGAGGCTTCGGCGACCACCCACTCGCCTGCCGCGATGATGCGTTCGATCTGAATATTCACGTCTGGGAACGCGGCCCACCACTGGTCATAGTAGCGCGCTGCCGCATCTTTGCCGCGAATGACCAGACCCAGGGGAATGATTCTGTACTCGATGTCGTCGGCCAGGGTTGCCAGCGTGGCCCCGTGGTCGTGGTTGCTCTCTGCCGCGAAGTGCTCCAGAACCAGACGGACGTTGCGCTCCTCGTTCTTTCGGCTCATTTGCCAAAGGTTCCCTTCAGCGTCACCAACCTCGGACGCTTGAGATACTCGGTGGGATCCTTGCCCAGGAACTGATCCACGCCCCGAACGGTCTCGACCACGACCGGGACAACCCGGTCTCCCACCTTTTCGATCCGGGCGATGTGGATGTCAGAGATCACGTTCTGGAGCTGATCAAACCGGATCCGCCCGCGCGGCGCCTCGAAATCCACCTTTCGGAGCGCCTCCACGAACTTGGGCGCATCCTCGATGTTCCCCCCGGTGGCCTTGAGGGCCAGATCGATGGCGTTCATCGCCGCGTAGGTGGATTCGGCGGGAGATCCGGGGTCGCGGCCGTACTTCGTGCGAAACGCCTGGACGAATCGCTTGTTCTTCGGGGTGTCGATGGTGAAGACGTAGGCTTGACTGTTGTGCGCCCCCAGTGCGGCCTGACCACTTGCCTGCAGGAGCGGCAGATCAGTAAATCCCACCGACGCGTCCGCGAGCGGAATCTTGCCCTTCAACCCGAATTCCTCGTACTGCTTGACGAACCGGACACCATCGGCCCCCACCACCTGAACGCCGAGCACATCCACGTCCCGCCGAATCCTGGCGATGTACGGTCCGAAGTCGGCGGTCCCCAGGGGAGGATAGATCTCCTGTACGACCTTCCCCCCGGCCTCTTCGAAGGTTCGCGCGAAAGCCATGATCAGCTCGAGCGGCCCCACGCTGTCGGAGGCGATGATCGCGGCGGTGCGGGCCTTCAGATTCTTGTACGCCCACTGCGCGATGGGGGCGGGCGTCATGCTGGCGCTGTAGGTGATGCGGAAGACGTAGGGGCTCGGCTGGAGGGTCAGGGTTTCAGCCACGGCGAAGCCGGAGATGATGAAGGGGGTTCGCTGGGACGTGACGTAATCCTTGATGGCGACGGCCGCCGCGCTGAGCACCACCCCCACCAGGGCCTGCACGTGATCACCCTCCACCAGCTTTCTTGCCTTTGTCAGCGCCACGTCCGGCCTGGTCTGATAGTCCTCCACGCTCAGCTCCACCTTGCGCCGGGACATCTCTCCGTTGACTTCATCGAGGTAGAGTCTCGCGCCGTCGATGATGTCCCTTGCAAACGCCGTGAAGGGGCCAGTGAGGGGCGCCAGCACCCCGATCTTGATCGGCCCCGTGGCCCGGGGGGCCTGGGCGCCGGCCGGCGTCGCCGGACCGAGCGCGCCCGCGGACAGGAGGGTGAAGATCGCGATCAGAAGGTATGCCAAGGCTCTCATAGGTCCTCCTCTGCGTGCCGCCATCGGTCCGTGGCGCAAACACTGCGCGCTACGTCGCGCGGATAAGGGGCTCCAGCCCTCGTAGAGCCGTGGTCTGTCCCCTAGTGCCCCCGATGAGGGACGCGACCCGTACCGCTTCAAAGATCTCTTCGTCCGTCGCCCCTGCCTCGCGGGCCCGCCTCGCATAGACGTTAACTCCGAGATCCGCCCCGAGGACAGAGTCGATGGCCATGGCCATCAGGAGCTTAGCCTTCCTGGGCAGGCGCCCCTCGCTGAAGGCAAGATGATCGACCTCATCGTGCAGCCTTGCCATTTCCGGGTCCTTGGCTCGCAACAGATCCCACGGCGCTTTCTGAATCGCCATTTCGGCTTCCTCCCTCATGCGTTCCGAAGCGCGTGGAAAATCCTCACGCGCCCCTAAAAGGTCGTGGTGCTGACCATGGAGATGCCCGCACTCGCTTTGTCATGATTTCCGTTATGGCATCACACGAGGAGCACCATGTCAAGCCGACACGCCCTTGACATCCTCCGGGGGTCTGCCTACACTCCCGGCGAGTCCCGCAATGTCACCGTCCGACCTTTGGGGAGGCATCCACTATGAAGCGAACGATGGTGTCCAAGCAGAGCGTCAAACGGCGGAGTTCGGTCAGCGGCGCCCCGCAATTGATTGAAGACCTCGTCGCTGCCAACCGTATTCTCGCAGCGCAGGGGGTGCTCGATGGGTTCGGGCACGTGAGCGTACGCCACGATCGCCACCCTGCCCGCTATATCATGTCGCGTGCTCGGGCTCCGGAACTGGTCACCGCCGACGACCTCATGGAGTATGACCTCGACAGCAACCCGAGGGACGCCAGGGGTCGCTCCATGTACCTCGAGCGGTTCATCCACGGAGAGATCTACAAGGTCCGGCCGGACGTCAACGCCGTTGTCCACCACCACTCCCCATCAGTCATCCCATTCGGCGTGACCCCTATGCCGCTCCGACCCCTTTATCACGTGAGCGCATTCCTCGGGGACGGCGCGCCGGTTTTCGAGATTCGAAACGCCGGGGGGATGACGGATATGCTGGTTCGCACGCCCGCACTCGGGCGCGCCCTGGCCCAGAGCCTCGGGGGCAAGCCCGCTGCGCTCATGCGAGGGCATGGCGCCGTCGTCGTGGGACCTTCGCTCCCTGTGACAGTCGGGCGCAGCATTTACATGGCGATCAACGCGACTCTCCAGGCCCAGGCCATGGCCCTCGGCAACGTCGCCTACCTCGACCTGGAGGAGGCTCGTCTGGCGGGCACCCACGAAGCCATGGGGTTTGAGCGATCATGGGAGCTTTGGAAACGGAAAGCACCGAAGTAGCTCTGCGTCATGTAAGAAAGGCCTCAACCGCGGCGCGATCCGGGAGCGACTCCTGAGCCCCTCGCCGCGTGCACGCGAGCGCGCCGGCGGCGTTGGCAAACCGGACGGCGTCCCGAGGCG
>JACOUJ010000264.1 GCA_016177865.1 Candidatus Rokuibacteriota bacterium | reverse complement strand
ATGAAGATACGTCAATCGGCTTCACCGGTACCAGCCTTGAAAAGCACCAGTCGATCCACGCGAACATCCTCCAGAAGTTATGGAAGAACTGGCAGGCCGGGGTTGAGTATCAGCACTACAAGGTGGAGGCGTTTGCTGGGACTAAGGGCGACGCCAATCTTCTCCAAGGCGCCATCTGGTACTTCTTCTAAGCCGGGCTCGTTCCAACTCGCAAAAGCCTGCGGGCACGTGCCCGCAGGCTTTTTGCGCTCTTAAAGCCGGCCTCGCGGGGGCGACATGCGTAGGTTGACACTCTGGGCGCTCTTCCTCGGGCTCCTGGTCCTGAGTGGCTGTGGCACGGCCCAGACAGTCAAGGATTGGGTCACCGGCACCCCGCGGGAGGAAGCCCCCCAGGTCAAGGAGACCCGATGGGTCCTCATCCGGAATCCGCGGTTTGAGGCGAACATGGCCGAGCCCGAATATGTCTGGGTGGAGGACGACAAGATCCCCACGACCCTGAACTCTCTGCTCTTTGGCAAGAACTCGGCCCTGGCGCCTCCGGACGTTGTGGCGAAATATGGCTCGCCGCCCGCGGGTGGCCAGATCAGTCCGCTGCAGGGCGGCACGACGCGGGTGGCCAGCCGGGCCCCGACCGCGATCCCGCGGACGGCTGCTCGTTCGTCTGCGGTCACGGAGGTCCCCCCCGCCGAGGTCACCCCCCGGGGCTATGTGGTTCTCGTGGACAAGCAGCGGGTGGTCGTGGACCTGACGGCCCAGGATGGGCTCAAGAAAGGGTCCCTGCTAAGCTTGAGGCGCGAGCGGATTCGCCTGACACACCCTGTCACGGGAGAGTACTTGGGGGACCTGGACGAGGAAATTGGGTCGGCCCGGGTGGTGGAGCTGAGGGAGCGATTCTCCGTGGCCGAGGTCAAGGAAGTCCGGCCGGGCTACCAGGTGCAAGCCAAAGACCGGGTCGTGGTCCGCGAGGAATGACCCCGGCCTCCATGGACCGGGCCCTCACGCCCCTCGAAGAGCTTCTCAAAGAGAAAGTCGGTCGCCTGGTAGGTCCGACCCTCGCGGCGTGCGAGGCGGAAATTGACCGGACCCTGGCGTCCACCGTCCCCCTCATCACCGAGCTGGGAAACCACGTCGCCTCGGCGGGGGGGAAGCGTCTTCGGCCGATCCTTCTCCTCCTCTGCGCTAAGCTCTCCGGTTCCCTCGCCCCCCGAAGTGTCCGCCTGGGGTGCGTGGTGGAGCTCCTCCACACGGCGACCTTGATCCACGACGACGTCGTGGACCAGGCCCCTCTGCGTCGCGGGCGCCCCTCGGCGAACGCCCGGTGGGGGAGCGACGCGTCCATCCTTGTGGGAGATCATCTCTATTCCAAATCCTTTGCCCTCCTGGTCCAGGATGGTGATCGGGCCGTCATGGAGACCCTCGCCCACGCCACCGTCTCCATGACCGAGGCCGAGGTCTTTCAACTTGAGCGAAAACGGTCCGGCATCACCACGGAGAGTGACTACCTTTGGATCATCCGCAAGAAGACCGCGTCGTTCATCGCTGCCTGCTGCCGGATCGGGGCCCTCGTGGGGGGAGCGCCGCCCGAGCAGGTGGATGCCCTGGCGGCGTATGGCGAGAATCTCGGGATCGCGTTTCAGATCGTTGATGATTCCCTGGACTTTATCGCCGATGAGGCCCGCCTGGGGAAGGCCATCGGCTCGGATCTTCGGGAAGGGAAGCGCACCCTCCCCCTCATCGTGACCCTGGAGCGGGCGACCTCCGAGGAGCAGGATCGAATCCAGAGCCTGTTGAAGAGCCCTGGATTGAGCGATGGCGCGATCGGGGAGCTCCGGGCCCTCGTGGCCCGGTATGACGGAGTGCCATACGCCGCCGCCAGGGCGATGGTCTATGCCAAAAAGGGCAAGGCCCACCTTGAGAACTTTGCGCCGCGCGAGGAGAGGGAGACGTTGGCCCTCCTCGCCGACTACGTCGTCGATCGCGACCGATGAGCCGGATCGTGACGCTTCTCACCGACTTCGGGCTCACCGATCCCTTTGTCGGTATTGTCAAGGGAGTCATCTTAGGGATCAATCCTGAGGTCAGGTTTGTAGATCTTACTCACGAAATCCCGCCCCAGGATATCTTGGCCGGCTCTCTTGGGCTCGAGGCGGCCGTCCCCTTTTTCCCTCCGGGGACCATCCATCTTGCGGTCGTAGATCCTGGAGTGGGTGGGGAGCGACGTCCGCTCGCCGTCGAGGCGCGAGGTCATGCCTTCGTCGGCCCCGACAACGGCCTCTTCACCTTCCTCTGGGACCAACCAGCGGTCCGGGCCGTGGCATGCTCCAATCCGGCGTATCACCTTCCGTCTGTGAGCCACACATTTCATGCCCGTGACCTCTTTGCCCCTGTGGCCGCTCGCCTTTCCCTCGGGCTCCCGTTGTGGCGGCTTGGTCCCCCAGTGGAAGACCCAGTGAAGTTGCCCTGGCCGCGGCCGCGGCGAAACGGGGACGCCGAGTCAGGAGAGATTCTCCACGTGGATCGGTTTGGAAACCTCATGACCAACCTGACGCTCTCCGAGTCCCTGGAGGGGACAGAGGTCGTCATTGAGGTCGCTGGGGTGAAGATCCCGAGGCTCTCGCCGTACTACGGTGCCACGCGCTCGGGAGAGGTGGGAGCGATCGTGGGGAGCACCGGTCGGATTGAGATTTTTCTGAACGGCGGAAGCGCCCGGGAGCGGCTCGGCGTGGGCCGCGGCGCCCCGGTCAGGATGTCGAGGAGTCGGAGGGTGAACTCGGCTTCGCCCCGTCAGAGGTAGGCGATGCGGCTTTCTTCTCAGCCTCCAGCGCCTTTTTCTTGGACTCGGAGGGGTAGTCGTTCACGTAAAAGCCGTCGCCTTTCAGGATAAACTGGGGAGCGGCAAGGAGACGACGGACCGGTCCCCCGCAAACCTCGCACCGGTCGAGGGGCGGGGCCGAGATTCGCTGCCGGGCCTCAAAGGTTCGATGACAGTTCTCGCACTCGTATTCGTACGTCGGCACGTTCCGTCATTCCTCCCGGTAATAAAAGGGGGGCAGCCGCCCCCTCTCGTGAGTCAAAGGTGGCAATATATATAGCAGGTTTCCTTCCGTCCTGTCAAGGTTGCGCATGATCCTTGCCTTTCGTGGGGTCTCCCCCCGGATTCACACCACCGCCTACATCGCGGAGAGCGCCCAGGTCATCGGCCATGTCGAGATCGGTGAGGAGTCGAGCGT
>JACOUJ010000285.1 GCA_016177865.1 Candidatus Rokuibacteriota bacterium | reverse complement strand
GAGGCCATCGTCCAGTACATCAGAAAGAACTATAACCTTCTGGTCGGAGAGCGCCGGGCGGAGGAGATCAAGATTCGTCTGGGGTCTGCCTATCCCACCGGTGGCGAAAAGCAGACGGTCGAGGTGAAAGGACGTGACCTCATTGACGGGATCCCGAAAACCATCGTCATCACCGAAGATGAAATCCGCGAAGCCCTTCGGGAGCCGGTGATGACGATCGTCGAAACTGTCCGGACCGCCCTGGAGCATACGCCGCCCTCCCTCTTTGGTTTAATCCTTCTCGCCGGGTTCGCGCTTCTTGCGCTCGGGGCCCGGAGTCCGGGCTGGCGTCTCCCGGTTGAGTGGGTCGGCCCGGTGGTCACCCCTCTCCAGACGGCGACCGCCCACCTCCATCGAAGGGCTCTGGCAATCTGGGATGGCTACCGCGACGGGCGCGTCGTCCGGGGGGAAAACCAGCGCCTCCGGCAAGAGGTGGAGACACTCCGGGTCACTCAGCTCCAGCTCGATGAGTTCCAATGGGAGAACCGGCGTCTTCGGAACCTGCTGGGCTTGGCCGAGCGCCTTCCCCTCGAGGCCGTCGCCGCGGAAGTCATCGCGCGGGAATGGAACGGATGGGTTCGTTCGTTCACGGTGAACCGGGGGCGAACCTCCGGAGTCGAGCGCCTCCAACCGGTCATCGTGCCAGAAGGGGTGCTCGGGCGGGTCGCAGACGTCCGACAGCACTCTGCCATCATTCAGCTCGTGAGCGACCCGGCGTCCTCCGTGAGCGCGCTCACCCAGCGAAGCCGGGTGCAGGGCGCTGTTGAAGGGGGGCCCTCCGGGCAGGTGCGGCTCAAGTTCCCGGCCCAGGAGACTCAGATCGAGCAGGGGGAGCTTGTGGTCACCTCGGGGCTCGGCGGGGTCTTCCCCAAAGGGCTCCCCCTCGGCTACATCAGTCGTGTGAATCCGCCCACGACGGGGCTCTTCCGATATGCTCAGGTGACCCCGGTCGTGGAGATCCCGAAAGTGGAGATGGTTCTGATCCTCAAAGGACAGGTGGATCTCTCGTCCCTCTTTCCCGCACGGTAGGGGCAATGCGGCTTCCCCTCTATGTGATGCTCCTCGGCGGTGGGACCGTGGTCCAGTCCACGGTCGTGGGCGAGTTTGCCGTCGCGGGGGTGACGCCCGACCTGCCATTGGTCATTACGGCCCTTCTCGCGCTCGCTCGGGGGCCGGAGGTGGGATTGCTCACCGGGTTCTCCCTGGGGCTGCTTCAAGATGGCATCGGGGGGGGGCTGCTGGGGGCACAGGCCCTTTCCAAGGCGCTGGCAGGGTTCGGCCTCGGATTCCTCCACCGTCACCTGCGGGTTTCGATCGGGCCCCTTCAGATCCTGGGTGTGGTGGCCGTCTCCATTGGCGAAGGATTACTGAGATTTCTCTTGCTGAAGGCGTTCCGCTTCCCGGGGGATATCGGGGAGATGATGCTGTATGGTGTTCTCCCCCAGGCTCTTTATAATGGAGTGGTTGCCTCCGTCGGTCTGGCTGGCCTCATCTGGGTGCGGGAGCGCCAGCGAGGCAAGGCCGGCTGAGGGGTTACGCTTCATGTGGACGGGAGGGTTGGTGTGAAGTCTCGACGTCGACTGGCGGTCCTTGCCCTTGTCACCGCCAGCGCATTCGTCACACTTCTCGGGCAGCTCTGGTACCTCCAGGTCGTGGGGGGAGAGCGGCTCCGGGAGCTTTCCGAGCGGAACCGGATCCGGGTTCGTGCCGTCCCCGCCCCGCGCGGCATTCTCTATGACCGTCACGGGCTCCCGCTCGTCGAGAACCGTCCGACCTTTACCCTCTCCCTGGTCCCACGTGAGATCGAGAATCGTGAAGCCGTGCTTGGCACCCTGGCCTCCCTCCTCGGGGTTCCTGCCGAGGAATTAGCGGAGCGCCTGGAAGGGGTGCCCCCAAGTTCCTCCTGGCCAGTTCGGGTCCGCCGCAACTTGAGCCCCGAGGAGGTGGCGCGCGTCGAGGAGTGGAAACTCGCCCTCCCCGGCGTCATGGTGGAGGCCGAGCCTCAACGGGTCTATCAGGATGGACGTTTCGCGGCCCATCTCTTGGGATATATCCGTGAGGCGTCGAAAGCTGAGCTCAAGGAGCAGGGGCGCCGGCCCGGAGACCTCGTGGGACAATCGGGTCTCGAGCGGCTCCTCGACCATGTCCTCCGAGGGCAGGACGGGGGAGAACAATTCGAGGTCGATGCTCAGGGTCATCCGGTCCAGGTCCTGCGCCGTGAAGAACCCACCCCCGGGGCCCACGTCATCACCACGGTGGACAAGCGTATTCAGGAGGTGGCTGAACGGGCCATGGCTGGCAAGAACGGGGCGGTCGTGGTCCTTGATCCCCGGAGCGGAGACCTCCTAGCGCTCGTCTCGACCCCCGCCTTCAACCTCGACGCCTTCACCGGTCCCCTGGATCGGGAGAGTTGGCTCCGGCTGATCCGCGACCCGGCCACTCCACTCCTGAACCGAGTCTTTCAGGGGGAATACGCCCCGGGCTCGCTGTTCAAGTTGGTGGTGGCCGCTGCGGCCCTCGAGGAAGGGCTCTTTACGCCGTTTGACCGGCTTCAGTGCCCCGAATCCGTGGAGATCGGCCGATCCAGGTTTCGAAATTGGGAGAAAGTGGATCAGGGGAGCATGACCCTTTACGAGGCTCTGATCCACTCCTGTAACACCTTTTTCTATCAGCTGGGGCTCAGAGTCGGGATCGAGCGGATGGCCCACTACGCCCGGGCATTCGGCTTCGGGAGCCCGGTGGGGATCATGTTTCCCGGCGAGCGGGCGGGCTTTGTTCCCACCCCCGAATGGAAAAAGGCCACGAGCCGGGGGAGATGGTTCCCGGGCGACACCGCGAACACCGCCATTGGCCAGGGGCAGGTCCTGGTCACGCCACTTCAGGTGGCCCGATTCATGGCCGTCCTGGCCTCCGACGGGATCCTCTGGAAGCCCCGTCTGGTGAATCGGGTTCAGGACCATGCCGGCCAGATCATTCGAACGGAGCCCTCCCTGCCAGCCGGACGGGTGGGGCTCTCTCCGCTGGTCTTTCAGTTCCTTCGCCGGGCCCTGTCCGGGGTGGTGAATGACGGTGGCACAGGGCAGGGGGCGCGGCTGGCCGACGTCGAAGTCGGTGGCAAGACGGCGACGTCACAGAACACATCCGGACGCAACCGGGGAGCTGGCGATCATGCCTGGTTTGCCGCGATCGCCCCGGTGGAGTCCCCCGAAGTGGTCGTGGTGGTCCTGGTGGAGCACGGCGGGATGGGAGGGCAGATCGCCGCTCCGCTCGCCGGGCAGATCCTGAGAGGGATCTTCCTTGAGAAAAGGGCCGCCCTGGCCGCCCGCGGAGACCATCGTGATCCAGGTTGACCGCCGACTCCTCTTGAATTTGGATTGGGCACTTCTGGCCTTTAGCCTCGCTGTGGTGTCGATCGGATGGGTGACGCTCGTGACCGTGTCGGCCTATGGGTTCCGGGGAGGGCTGCCGCTTCGCCAGTTGCTGTGGATTGCGCTTGGGCTCGTGGTCCTGGTGATCCTGGCCAGCATCGACTATCGGGTGTGGGTCACGTATGCGCCTCTTCTCTACGGGATCGGGATTTTTCTCCTGGGGATGGTCCTCGTCTGGGGACGGTCAGCCCAAGGGGCTCGTCGCTGGCTCGCCGTCGGCGGAGTCGGGTTTCAGCCAACCGAACTCTTTAAGGTGATCTTCATCCTGATCCTGGCCGCCGCCCTGGGCGGCCGCCGCTGGGCGACGTGGTCGTGGGGTTCGCTGATGGTGCCCCTGGGCCTTCTCCTCCTTCCGGTGGTCTTGATCCTGAAGCAGCCCGACCTGGGGACCGCCATCATTCTCTTGCCGGTGGCGGCCGGGATGCTCTTTGCCGCGGGGACGAGGGGGCGGAACCTGGGGCTCCTGGCCCTCGGGGGGGTGGTGGCCTCTCCTCTCTTGTGGATCTTTCTCAAGGACTACCAGCGGGAACGACTCTTGGTGTATCTCGACCCGGGTCGCGATCCGCTTGGCACGGCCTGGAATGTCGCTCAATCCAAGATTGCGATCGGCTCCGGGATGGTGTGGGGCAAGGGACTCTTTGGGGGGACTCAGAGTCGCTTGGCCTTCCTTCCCGAACGGCACACGGACTTTGTCTTTTCGGTCTTCGCCGAGGAGTGGGGGTTTGTCGGTTGCCTCCTCCTGTTGGCGGGCTACTTTGTCATCGTCATGCGCGGTTTCGAGATCGCCGAGAAGGCTCGGGACGACCTCGGGCACCTCCTGGCTGTGGGGGCCACGACCCTCCTGGCTGCCCAAGTCTGTGTCAACATTGGGATGGCCACGGGGTTCCTCCCGGTCGTGGGACTTCCCCTGCCGTTCATGAGTTATGGCGGCTCGGCGATGCTTTCGAGCCTGATGACGATCGGTCTGCTCCTGAATGTCAGGATGCGCAGGTTCATGTTCCCATGAGGCGAGAAGAGATGTCCTATGCAAAAGAAAATCTTCGTCAATGTCGGGCCCACCGAAACACGGGTGGCCCTCCTGGAGGAGAATCTCCTCACCGAGCTGTACGTCGAGCGCCACCGCACCCGCTCCATCGTCGGCAACATCTGTAAGGGCGTCGTCACCAACGTCCTGCCCGGCATGCAGGCCGCCTTCGTGGATATCGGCCTCGGCAAGGACGCCTTCCTCTACGGCGGTGACTTCATCAGTCACGTCCAGGAGTACGAGCGGATGATGGTCGCCGGGGAAGAGGGGGAAGAGCCCGAGATCGAGATGGAAGAGGCTGAGCCCCGAGACCGTCGGGAGATTTCTCCGGTCCCCATCCAGGACCTCCTCCGCAAAGGGCAGGAGATTCTGGTCCAGGTTTCCAAAGAGTCCCTCGGGACCAAGGGGGCACGCGTGACCTCCTTCGTCTCCCTGCCAGGGCGCTCCCTGGTCTATATGCCCCAGGTCAACCACGTCGGGGTCTCCCGCCGGATCCGGGACGGCATAGAACGGGATCGACTCCGGAAATTGGTGAAGCAGCTTCGCACCGCCCCAGGGGGATACATCATCCGGACCGTCGCCGACGGAAAGGGGGAAGAGGAGTTTCATGCGGACATGGAGTTCCTGACCCGTCATTGGGGGGAGATTCAGGCTCGCTACGCCCAGGCCCCGGCCCCCTCCGTCCTCCACGAGGAGATGGACCTGACCTTCCGGGTCATCCGCGATCTCTTCTCGCCTGATGTCGAGGAGTTCGTCGTGGACGACGAGGAGGCCTATCGGAAGTGCCAGGAATTTGCCAAAGCCCTCGTCCCGGCCCTCGCCGACCGGGTCACGCTGTACACGGCGCGCGAACCTCTCTTCGAGGCGCGAGGGATCGAAGGAGAGCTGGACAAGGTTCTTCGACGGAAGGTGTGGCTCAAGTCCGGAGGGTACATCGTCATTGACCAGACCGAGGCGCTCGTGGCCATTGACGTCAACACGGGGAAGTATGTCGGGAAGCGAGACTTCGAGCAGACCATCCTCAAGATCAACCTCGAGGCCGTGAAGGAAATTGTGCGCCAGATCCGTCTCCGGGACCTGGGCGGGATCATCATCCTGGACTTCATTGACATGGACCGTGAGGATCACCGGCAGCAGGTCTGGAAGGCCCTCCGGAAGGCCCTGGCGGCGGACAAGGCACGGACTCATGTCCTCCCCATCTCCGAGCTCGGAATCGTGGAGATGACTCGCAAACGGGTCCGCCAGGATCTCCTGAGTCTCCTGACCGAGAAGTGCCCAAGCTGCAAAGGAACGGGCGGCGTGCGGTCGCCGGCCACGATTGCCGCGGATCTCCTCCGGAGGGTGCAGGTGAAGGCGGTGGAGTCCGCCTCACACGAGATCGTGATTCGTCTCCACCATGAGGTGGCCGCCTACCTCCAGGCCGAGGAACGGAATGCATTGGAGCGACTCCAGTCACGCCTCGACCGGAAGATTACGTTAGAGCCCATCTCGAACGGATCGCGGGACACGCACGAGATCCTTTTCCGCTGATCACGCCATACAGCCCGCGCCTTGACAGCGGCCCCGGAGCCGAATACAATACTGGGGTAGGGTATTTATGATCGATCCGGAGACCAAAGAAACAGTCCTGGCCCGGCTCCGCCGCATCGAGGGACAGGTGAAGGGCGTCCACCGCATGGTGGCCGAAGATGAATACTGTGTCGATATTCTCCTCCAGATCGCCGCGATCCAAGGGGCCCTGACCCAGGTCCAGAAGGTGCTCTTGGGTCGCCATATTGAAAGCTGCGTCCGAGACGCCCTCCGCTCGGGGCGCCAGCGCGAGCGGAATCGGAAGATCCGGGAACTCTTGGACGTCGTGACTCGGTTCAACGGAGAGCGTCGGTAATGCCCACTTCGGGGACCCGCATCGAGGGGTTAGGGTATGAGGCGCCGGTGGAGCGCATCACCCTTCCGGTTCGGGGGATGAGTTGCGCTTCATGCGTGAGTCGGGTGGCGAAGGCCCTGACCTCCGTCCCGGGGGTCATCTCGGCGGAAGTCAACCTCGCATCAGAACGGGCCCAAGTGGTCCTCGTGCCGGGACAGGTGACCCCGGGCGACCTCCGCCGGGCCGTGGCCGCTCAGGGCTATGAGATCCCGGAGGCGCAGG
>JACOUJ010000284.1 GCA_016177865.1 Candidatus Rokuibacteriota bacterium | reverse complement strand
GGAACAAGACTTCACCCACTAACGCGGCATGCCACGACGTTCCGATCCCGAGGAGGAGGACCCGCTCCATCGTCCGAAGTCGTGAGGCGGCGAGTTCAAGAGTGTCCCGGTTGTTTCGGACGACGAGGCGAATCGCCCCGGGTTGGGCGAAGATGGACTCATACATGAAATACGGGTGACCGGCCCGCGGGGGTGGGGGGGTCCAGGCCATTTGGGTCTCCTTATTAGGAGGAGCGGCCGGCAACCATCCGGGTGAAGACACCGTGGACAGTGGGGTCGTCGCCGAGCTCTGGGTGAAACGCGGAAACGAGGACATTCCCCTGGCGAGCCATCGCACACTCGCCCCGGTAAATCACCAAGGGCTCTACTGTCTCCCCGACCCTCAGGATTCGCGGCGCACGGATAAAAACCATCCGGATGGCTCGTTTCTCCCCGTCCAAGGCAATCTCACCCTCGGCTTCGAACGACTCTTTTTGGCGGCCGTAGGCGTTCCGCTCGACAGTCATGTCGATGAGACCCAGCGAAAACTGTTGGGGATTCAGGACCTCCTTGGCAAGAACGATCAGGCCCGCGCAAGTGCCGAACAGGGGCTTTCCTTTGCCGTGAAATCTCTCAAGTGCCGGCACGAAGCCCCAGGCGTCCATCAGCTTGAGGAGGGTGGTGCTCTCGCCACCAGGGATGATCAGGCCATCCACGGCCGTGAGTGCCTCAGGCTTCCGCACCTCCAGGGACTCGACGCCGACCCGCTCCAGCGCCTGCCGATGCAGGGCAAAGTCCCCCTGAAGCGCGAGCACTCCAATCTTCACGCAACCACCTCCTCACCCTGGGTGGGGAGGCGCCCCAACGAGCGCTTCATTTTCGGGACGAGGCAGGTTGGGGGTCCCCTGAGCGCAGCATTCGCGGGAGCGACGGGGTCCCCACCGTGAGGGAGCGGGATGGGGGGGACCGAGCGGACTGGAGCGCCCGCAGGGCGCGTAGGGAGATATTGGGGGGGCCCCGCCCGCGAACCACGGAAGGGTCGTCGCGGGAGCGGTGTGGAGCGACGGGGACCCCCAGCCTCGCCTCCCCTCACGCGAAGCGGGGGGAGCCCCTGCCTGAGCCTTTTAATCTTACCACCCGCGGGTCTGGAACAAGTCTTTCTCGGCGAGCTTGGAGGTCTCGATCCCGGGCATGGCCTCGCCCAATTCCTCGGATACCTTAGCCAGGATGTCCGGATCCTGATAGTGGGTCGTTGCCTGTACGATCACCCTGGCACGCGCAGCCGGATCGGACGACTTGAAGATCCCGGAACCGACGAAGACGGCCTGGGCTCCGAGCTGCATCATCAAGGCCGCGTCGGCCGGCGTGGCAATGCCTCCCGCGGCGAAGTTGGGGACGGGAAGCCGGCCGTTCTGCCCGACCCACCGCACCAGCTCGACGGGGGCGCCCAGCTCCTTGGCCTCGCTCATCAGCTCTTCGGGCCCGAGGGTGGTGAGCCGCTTGATGTGGCTCATCACCTTTCGCATATGGCGAACGGCCTCAACGATGTTGCCCGAGCCTGCCTCGCCCTTCGTCCTGATCAACGCCGCCCCCTCCCCGATACGCCTAAGGGCCTCGCCGAGATCCCGAGCCCCACAGACAAAGGGGACAGTAAACGCGAACTTGTCCACGTGATAGTGCTCATCGGCGGGAGTCAGCACTTCCGACTCATCGATATAGTCCACCCCGAGCGCCTGTAAAATCTGCGCCTCGACGAAGTGCCCGATCCGGCACTTGGCCATGACGGGAATGGAGACGATGTCCATGATCTCCCTGATCTTCTTCGCGCTGGCCATCCGCGCCACCCCGCCCTGAGCCCGAATGTCGGCAGGGACCCGCTCAAGAGCCATGACCGAGACCGCCCCGGCGTCCTCGGCGATCTTGGCCTGCTCCGCATTCGTCACGTCCATAATGACCCCGCCCTTCAACATCTCGGCGAGGCCAGTCTTAAGCTTCCAGGTGCCCAGTTCCATACACAATCCTCCTATACCCCGATCAATTAACCTATATTTTACCCCTTGTAAAGGCCAGGGGCTCAGTTTTCTCAACTCAGCGAAGTTTACAAGAGTAGCCCCTTCCAGTAAGATGGCAAAGGTTCACTCGTGCTGCCGATTCCACCGCGCCGCCGTGAGCAGTATCTCACGCTGGGAGCCGTCGCCACCGGCTACTTCTCTGTGCAACTCGCGCTCACCCCGATCAGCGCCATCCTCCCGTCCCTAGCGCGGGCGCTCAACGCTGACCTCCCCACGGCAAGCTGGATCGTCATCGGCTACCTCCTCTCCCTGAGCGCATTCCTCCTCCTCGCCGGCCGCCTGGGCGATCTCATGGGACACCGCGCGCTCTTTCTGGGCGGGCTCGTCCTCTTCACCGTGGCGAGCGTCTTATGCGGTCAAGCCCAGAGCGCCTCGCAGATGATCCTCTTCCGAACGCTCCAGGGGCTCGGCGCCGCCTTTGTGACCGCCAATAGCCTGGCGCTCATCGCCGGAGTCTTCCCCGCGGGGGAGCGAGGGCGGGCCGTGGGCGTGGTGATCATGTCCACCGGCTTCGGGTCCTTCGTCGGGATTGGCCTCGGGGCATTCTTCCTCCGCTACCTCTCCTGGAGCTGGGCGTTCTATTTTATCGGCCTCACGGGAGCGATCGCCATTGCCCTGACCCTTCGAGTCCGCCAATCCAGAGAAGCAGTAGGAGTTCCGGTGGACTGGATCGGGGCGGGCGGCCTCTTTCTCGCCATGCTCACCCTCTTCCTCGGCATGAATCACTTTCACGGGGCGGGGAATGACGAAGGGTACCACGTGAGCTTCCTCGGGGCCTTTATCCTCCTCGCCGCCGGTCTGGCCTGGATCGAGCGCCGACGCGCTCACCCGCTGATAGAGTTTCGCCATTTTGCCCACCTCCCCTTTACCGCGTCGGTGATCGCGAATGGGATCGTCCACATGACCATGATGGGGGTGATCTTTCTCGTCCCCTTCCTCGTGGAGCAGGTCCTGGGACTCTCCCCGTTCGACAGCGCCATCACTCTGGCACTGAGC
>JACOUJ010000283.1 GCA_016177865.1 Candidatus Rokuibacteriota bacterium | reverse complement strand
GAGGCACTGTGAGTAACGCATCACCCAGACACCTTCGCTAACTCGGCTTCGGCCTGCGGCAGCCAGAGCGTCATCTCCATGGGACGGAGCAGCTCGATGGCGGCGGAGAGTTCGGAGCGCGCCTACTCCCAGGTGTAACTCCAACCCCTGGACTTCACCGGTGGCTCGCTCCACTAATGCCCATTTCATGACAGGTCTTCGAGCAGTGCCTTCGCCTCTCTCAAGTCGGCCGTGTCAAACCCCTCAGTAAACCAAGCGTAGATGTCGGCCAACAGTCGTCGGGCTTCCTCGTGCTTGCCCTGGCTCCGCCACAGGCGACTTAAGCTCATCACCGCGCGAAGCTCCAACGACTTTGCCCCATGGCGGCGGGCAGTCTCGATGGCCTGTTGAAAACAGTTTTCGGCCTGTTCTTCGGCAGGGACAGCCTGCTTCAGTAATAATTCGCCCTTGATTCGATGCAGCTCGGCTTCGTAGTAATGGATCCCAGTTTTGTGCGCGCCCGCTAACACTTCGGTCACCTCGCTGAGCCCCTTCTCGATCTGTCCTGCGCTCCCATACGCCTCGGCCTGCAAGGCACCAAAATACCTCTGCTCCTCCGCTGAGGCCGGCCGCGTGGCCATGCCCTGGAGCATCCGCGCCAATCCCTCCCCACGTTGCCCCTGCTGGATCAGCAGCCACCCTCGAAGGATAGTCCCCTCCGCGATCCAGCGCGGAAACCCGTGCTCTGTCGCCACCGTCATTCCTGCCTCTACCTGCTCCTGAACGGCCTGCCAATCCCCGCGGTGTTGATGGACCCACGCGGCCCGGAACAGGGCCATAGCCAAGCTGTATGGGTGAGACAGCTCTCGGGCCAGGCTCAGCGCGTTCTGGGTTCTCTGAAGCGCTTGATCCGGATAGCCAAGCAACCACAGCACCCTGGCCACTTGGGTCATGCAGCACACCCCGGGGTCATGGCCGCCGTAGAGAAGAGCATGATGGCCGTGCTGCTGGGGATCGTACAGCGCGATCGCCCGCTCCGAGTGGTTCTGGGCAGAGGTCAACTCGCCGCGACTGGACAAAGTAGCCGACAGCGTGTGGTGAGCCTCCAGGAGGAGCGCGGGGTCTTGTACACGCTGGGCCAGGGTAAGGAGCTGCTCCCCCAGATCCCGCGCCCTCCGAGACTCCCCACGAGAATGGTAGACCCGCGAGAGCCCCCACAACACCGGGAAGAGCTGAGGCGTCTCCCCCAGCCTCTGGCACAGCTCTCGTGCCCGAGTATAGGTTTCTTCCACTTCCGGTGCCGAAGTAGTCCGGGTAGCGACCAATGCGGGCCCGAGGTCGATCCGGATAGCGATGGCCTGTTCGATCGTGTCATGACTTTCAGGGAGATGCCCCAGGGCCACCAACGCTTGTTCAAAGTACGCCACAGCCTCTCGATATGCGGAGCGCGTAGCCGCCTTAGCCCCCGCCTGCCGGGAGTAGGCTATGGCCTTCGCCCACACCTCCCCCCGGAACGCGTGGTGAGCAAGCCCTTCGACTTGCTCGGCCAGGCGGTCGCGATAGAGCCGCTCGATGATCTCCACGATCCGGACGTGCAGGGCGCGGCGCCGCTCGTGGAGAAGACTTCCGTACGCGACCTCGTGCGTGAGGGCGTGCTTGAAGGTGTACTCAAGATCAGGGAAGAGGCTCGTCTCGTAGAGGAACTCGGCGGCCTGGAGGTGTGCGAGGCCGCGGCGCAGGGCCTCTTCAGGGAGTTCGGCGATCGCTTGGAGGAGGGGAAAGGGCACGTCCTTGCCGATGACGGACGCGGACTGGAGCAGGCGTTTCTCCTCGGGGGGCAGCCGGTCAATCCGGGCGGCGAGTACCGCCTGGACCGTGGCGGGCACCTGCGTGCGCTCCACGGCCTTGGCCAGGCGATAGTTTGCCCGCTCGCCGGTGAGCACTTTGGTCTCGACGAGCGTCCAGACGCTCTCTTCCAAGAAGAAGGGATTCCCCTCGGTCCGCTGGATCAAGAGCTGCTTGAGAGGCTCAAGCCCTGCGTCGTCTCCGAGGAGGGCCCGGAGGAGCTCCGCAGCGCTCGCTGGCGGGAGCGGATCAATCCGAAGCTGCGTGTAGTACGTCTTCGAGCCCCAGGCGTGCTGGTACTCGGGGCGGTAGTTGACCAGGAGGAGAACTCGGGCAGTCGGCAGGCTTTCGATCAAGCTGTCGAGCAGGGCCTGGGTTTCCGAATCGATCCAGTGGAGGTCCTCGAACATCACCGAGAGAGGCTGAACCTGGCTCTCCCGGAGCAAGAGGCGCTTGATGGCCTCCAGCGTGCGTTGACGCCGTTGAGGCGGATCGAGACCGTGCCACTGGGGGTCCTCGACGGGCACGTCCAGGAGCGCCAGGAGGGCGGGCAGCGTCGACTCGAGCACCTTATCCAGCGTCAGCAACTTGCCCGTGATCTTCTCACAGATCTTCCGTCCGTCGTCACGGGCCTCGATTTGGAAATACCCCTTGAGCAAACCAATAACCGGGAAGTACGGGGTCGCCTTGCCATACGAGACCGAGCCGCTTTCGAGGATCAGCCAGCCCTGGGTGCGATGGGAGTGAGTGAACTCCCAGAAGAGGCGGGACTTCCCCACGCCGGGTTCTCCGACGACTGCTACGACTTGACCCTGGGCGGCATCGGCCTGCTCCAGGGCCTGGCGAAGGGCGTCCAGTTCAGCCTCGCGGCCCACGAAGCGCGTGAGCCCTCGCGCGGCGGCTGCCTGCAGACGTGTCCGGGTTGGCGCGGCGCCGGCCAGCTCGAAGACCTCGACGGGCTCATTGAGTTCTTTCACCGGGACCGGGCCCAGGGCCGTGACCTGGATGAGCCCCTCAGCCAGCCGGAGGGTCTCGGCCGTGAGCCGAATCGTGCCGGGGATCGCCAGCTGCTCCATCCGGGAGGCGAGGTGGACCGTTTCCCCGATCGCCGAGTAGTCCATGGTGAGGTCATTGCCGATGGCGCGGACTACCACCTCGCCGGAGTTGAGGCCGACCCGGGTGATCCTCATGGGCGATGGGGGCGCCGAAGAGGGCCATGATGCCATCGCCCAGGACGTGGTTGACGGTGCCCTCGTAGCGATGGACGGCCTCCATCATGGCCTCGACGGCCGTGTCCAGGATCTGCCGGGCCTCCTCGGGATCGCGCCCCTCGATGAGTTCCATCGAGCCTCGGATGTCGGCGAAGAGCACGGTCACCTGCTTCCGCTCGCCTTCCAGGGCGCTCTTCGAGGTGAGGATCTTTTCGGCGAGGTGTAAGGGAGTGTAGCTCTGGGGGGAGGCGAAGGCTGGTGCCGGATGGGGGGCGGCGGTCAGGGAGTGCCCGCAGGCCCCGCAGAACTTTCTGTCAGGTGGCCCGGCAGCCCCGCACGAAGGGCATACCTGTTCGAGCTTGGCGCCGCACGCCTCGCAGAAGCGGACCCGATCACGGTTCTCGGCCTGGCATCGGGGACACCGCATCCCGGGGGTTCCTCCAGCCTCGCCGGTGGCAGAATAGGCCGAGCAAACGCTAGCAGTAGGGACGACTCACGTCAAGACACATCTCAAGGCGTGCTATAGTGAAGGCGGAGTACGCAGATGGGACAGGGGATCTTAGGGTTCGTCCGGGACCTCTTCTTTTCCTCCAAGATCGGGGAGACCGCCAAAGCGCTTGGCTACCCCTACTTCTTCGCGCGCACGGAGGCAGAGTTCTTCTCCCGCCTCGAGACTAACCCTCCCGCACTCCTCATCGTGGACCTGACTGCGGCGAATCTCGATCTTCCGCGCCTCTTCGACGTCCTGGAGACGAAAAAGCCGGGCCTCCCGGTGCTCGGCTTTACGACTCACGCCCTCTGGCGGACGACGAGCCCGGTCCACGTGCGGTGCCAAAAGGTCGTGACGAAGGAGACCCTGGCCAGCGAGCTTCCCGAGATTCTTCAGGGTTTTCTCGGGAAGGCGCCGGCGCCGAAACCGTAAAGTCAGGACTCCGGCTGCCGGGAGAGCTCGCGGACCAACTCGGCGTCGGCCGGCGGGAAGTCGTAGCCAGAAAGCTCCCGGGGCGGGACCCAGCGGAAGGCCTGGCCTTCCGTGGGGCCGATCGCCCCTCCGACGATCTCACAACGAAAGAAGTGAATGATCACCTTCCGTTCCGGGTATTCCCAGCTCGT
>JACOUJ010000282.1 GCA_016177865.1 Candidatus Rokuibacteriota bacterium | reverse complement strand
GACGCCGACCTGCTCGGCCAGTCCGGTGGCGATGGCGACGACGAGGGAGCGCTGGAGACTGAACCGGGGATCGCTGAGATCCCCCTCAACCAGAAACTCGATCTCAATCTTGCCCTCACGGGTCTTCAGCAGGTTCACGATCCTCTGTCGCGGCAGGCCCATGAAGGTATTGAGCAGGCCGCGAGTGGATCCGAGCTGGAGATCAGCGAGGGTGGCTTTTCCAGGGGCGTTGACTCTCCGCTGGCGCACCTCGAAGGCGAGGTCCATGTCGAGGGTTCCTCGCTCCACCGTGGCTTCCTGAACCTTCAGGAGATATGGCGCGAGAAGGGCGAGTTCAATTGAGCGAAGGCTCGTCTTTGCAGAGGCGCTTTGGGTCATCGCCTCGATCCAGCCCGTGATCCGTACCCGACCCTCGGTTTGTCGCCCCCGAACCATTCCCTGAAAGTCCAGGGGGCTCTTCCCCGGCTTCGCGGGAATCGACAGTCGCTCCAGGCTTGCCTCGACTCTTTCCAGGCGCAGGTGAACCGGAGGGCCGGGGACAGTTTGGTCGATCAGGTCAATCCGACCGTCACGGACTCGAATCTGGGAAATCGCCACCTGAACGGTCTGACCCGTCCCCTCCATCCCGGGGCCCGGCGCCGGCACCCCTAGAGGAAATTCTACCGCTCCGTTCGGTCGGATGGTCACCACGACCGCCGGTGTCTCAAACTCAATTTTCGAGATCTCGATTTGGTCCGTGAAAAAGCTCCTGAGGCTTGGCGTAACGACAATCCGCCCAACCCCCAAAGGGTCCAGGCCGCCTTTGCCTTGGATTCGGAGGTCCGTAACGGTGACATCCCTCAAACCAACGGCCACGCTCCCCACCCGGGCCTCTGGTCCGAGGGCCGCCACGAGGCGTGTCTCGATCGCCCTTGTCAGAACTCGATAGCCAACGAGCGCGGCTCCCGCGAAGAACGCCACCGCTCCCGCCAGGGAAAGCAAGATCTTCGACCGTCGTCTCATGCCATTCAATTGTCAGGATACCGACCGCGACATGTCAAGGGTGGGAGGCCTTTGCCTTTTCGCCTCTCGCGCGGTAGAATCTCCTTCGTGACCCAGCGGATTCCGATGACCAGAGCGGGCCATGAGCGCCTCCGGGCCGAGGTGGAACGCCTCAAGCGTGAGCGGCCCCGCGTGATCCGGGCTATCGAAGAGGCTCGGGCTCATGGCGATCTTTCGGAGAACGCGGAGTACCATGCCGCGAGGGAGCGGCAGT
The DNA here is from genome assembly GCA_016177865.1 of Candidatus Rokuibacteriota bacterium. GTDB lineage: Bacteria > Methylomirabilota > Methylomirabilia > Rokubacteriales > JACOUJ01 > JACOUJ01. The sequence continues at coordinate 2,127 of JACOUJ010000282.1, read as the reverse complement.
CGTTCTTGGAAGGCCGAATTCGAGAGGTTGAGGCAAAACTCTCCGCGGCCGAAGTGATTGACCCCGCCACGCTCAACGGCGATCGGATCACCTTCGGCTCGACGATTCGTCTCCGCCAGCCGGATGGCAAAGAATTGCGCTACCAGATTGTCGGGTCAGACGAGGCTGATCCGAACCAGGGCTTGATCTCCGTTCTCTCCCCGATTGCGCGGACCCTGATCGGCAAGCATGAGGGCGACGTGGTCCGTGTCCAGACGCCGGGTGGGGTGCGCGAGGTCGAGATTGTCGCCGTGAACTTCCCCTGGGAAGGGTAATCCCGGAGGCCCCGCGCCGAGAGGGCCCGACCGTCAGGCGCGGAGCGCGTCTCTGAGTTCGCGCGTGAGGACCTCCACGGTGCCGCGCGTGCCACCTGCGAGTTTCGCCTTCCACTCTCCTTCTGTCTCGAAGCGACGATCGCCCAGTCGGGTCCCCCAGGGGCGAATCGCCTCACGGATCCCGTTATAATCAAACGGGTCCTTTTTGATCTCGCGGGCCCGGTTCATGACATCGGGGGCCATGCGGAAGAAGGCCCGGAGCGCGGCCCCGGTCTTGATGGAATACTTCCGACCGGCCCAGGCGGAGGAGAAGGTCTGGGCAATGGCCTTGATATAGTTCAAGAAGAATCGGCGCGCGCCCTGGCGAAACTCCTGGATGCGCTGAACCCCGCCGAGCTTCTCGATGATCTCCAAAAGGTCCACGATCTCATCGGCCAACGGGGCCTGAGAGACCCGCCCCCGCCCGAAGCCCAGGATTTTGATGTCCCCTTTGAGGGGTGAGGTGGGGTCCTCGTTCAACGAGCGGATCACGTCGTGGGCCAAGGCTTGGTTCGGGTCGGCGTAGAGGCGTCGTCCCGCCAGGCTGACCAAGTGGGAGGGGTTCAGGCGGGTGTGCTTTGCGTTGATCGTCACGAAAAGCTCGACGATTTGACGAGCGTCGAGGGTGTCGAAGAGAACCGCCGGGACCTCGATCTTCGCAAACTCGGCGCCAGCCGAGGTCTGCGCGTGAAGCGCGAGGAGGCGGTGCTGCCCGTCCAGCACCCGAAGGACCCCGGGTTCCTCGGGGATCTGGAGAAAACCCAAATCCCCATGAGCCGCCACCGGGATGAAGGTGAACCGTTTCTCCGAGGTAATGATAACGGCCCCGGGGATCGCCGGGAGGGTCCCAGCCTCTCGGCACTCCCGGTAGTACGTCACCAACTCTTCGATCTTCCTCCGGATCACGGGGCGCTGGTAGGCCTGCTCGCTCTCGCCGATCCGCTGCTCAAGCACCTCCCAGTTGACCCGGGTGCGGGAAGGGCGCTTCGACCTGTCCGGGACCGACTCCCGCCTCCGCTCTTCCCCCCCATAGCCGAGGACCTCGAACTTGACCAGGCGCTCAATCTCGGTAGCCGAGAAGGATGCCTGATAGAATTCCACCCCGAACTGCTTGACCCGATGGGCCGGGACCGTGATCATTCCGCTCCTCCCTCGCCGTTCGAATCAGCCTTGTCGCCCCACACTTTAGACGAGAGTATCGGGACTGTCAATGGCCTTGACGCCGGCAGAATCGTGGGAAAACCACAGTATCTGGTAGGCGAGATGAGCATTATCCACAGGATGTGGGTAAGTTGTGGATAACTCTTGACTTCCACCTCCCCGGCCGGTACGAAGGAAGCGGAGCCATCGTGTTCGAGTTGATCATTGAGGGGGGGCGGGTCATTGACGGCAGCGGAGACCCCGCCCGCGCCGCAGACCTCGGAATTGGGGATGACAGGATCGCGGCGATCGGCGCTCTTGGTCGCCAGCCCGCCGGCGTTCACCTCGGGGCCCACGGCCTTGTCGTCTCCCCCGGCTTCATTGACATGCACTCCCACTCCGACTTCCGGCTCTGGGCCAACCGCCGGGCCGAGTCGAAAATCCGCCAGGGCGTGACCACGGAGGTCGTCGGGAATTGCGGGTTTTCCCCCGCTCCTCTTTCTCCGGAGTTCAACGCAGAGCTTCAGAGCTTCGCCGGCTTTCTGGCTCGAGGGCTCGACTGGGACTGGCAATCTCTCGGCGACTACCTCCGGCGGTTCGAGGCTGACGGCTCGGCGGTGAATGTTCTCCAGCT
>JACOUJ010000281.1 GCA_016177865.1 Candidatus Rokuibacteriota bacterium | reverse complement strand
ACACCCTCCTCTTCGTCGGGCGCGACGGCCGGGTGCTCGGCCGCCACCGGAAGCTCATGCCGACCCACTCCGAGCGCGTTTACTGGGGCATGGGGGACGCCTCGGACATCCGGGTCTTCGACCTGGACATCGGCCGGGTCGGAGGGCTCATCTGCTACGAGCACCACATGACGCTCCTTCGGGGCGCGATGGCGATCAAGGGGGAGGAGATCCACTGCGCGGTGTGGCCCGGCTGGTGGGGGGTCGATCGCCACCTGGGCGCGAAGCGCGCCGAGCCGGGGGCCCGGACGTGCGACATCGAGCCGGCGATCCGCGAGTACGCCATCGAGAACCAGGTCTTCGTGATCAGCTCGAGCTGGTACCTGCCGCCCGAGGCGATCCCGCCCGAGCTGGCGGGGGAGATCCAGTACAACCTGGCGGTGGGCGGGAGCTGCGTCGTGAATCCCGCGGGGCTCTACGTGCGGGAGCCCGTCTTCCAGGAGGAGACTATCGTCTGGGCGGACATCGATCTCGCGGATCGCCAGTTCGCGAAGGCCTACTTCGACTGCCTCGGGCACTACGCGCGGTTCGATCTCCTGAGCCTCAACATCCGCGAGGAGGCCTGGACGCCGACCGGCCCGAAGCGGCTGGGACAGTCCACCGGCCTTCCGGGGCCTCGTTGGATGGCCGAGATCGCCGATCGACACGAGGTCGACCTCGGGAAGTTGGAGGAGCTGATCGAGCTCGTGCTGTCCCGGGAAGCGAGTGGGCGCAAGGCCCCACTTGAACCGGGGACCGGTGCCGAGTGCGCTGTGGGGCGCGTTTCTTCGTGGGAACGCTCTGGGCGGCTCGGGACGCCGCCAAGGAGGATGACGCCATGAGACGGGTACTGCTGCGAGCCTCTGTATTTCTTCTCTTGCTGCCTATCGCTCCGCTGATGGCGACCGCGCAGGTCGCGACGCCCCCGCCCGGGGCGCCCAAAGAGTTGAAGGTCGCCCTGGTCGACTTCCTCTCGGGCCCGGCGGCCAAGGCAGGGATCGCGGCCATTAACGCCGGCCGCCTCGTCATCGGCCAGATCAACGACGCGGGGGGTATCAAGGGGGTCAAGATCCGCCCCGTCGTGGTCGACGAGGCAGGTGGCGCGGTGAAGCAGGTCACCGAGTACCGGCGCCTGGCGCTGGATGAGAAGGTGGACGTCGTCCTGGGGTACCTCTCCAGCGCGGACTGCCTGGCGGTCGGGCCGGTGGCCGAGGAACTGAAGACCGTTACCATCTTCAACGGGTGCGGGACGTCGCGGCTCTTCGAGGACGCGTCCTACAAGTACGTCTTCCGGGCGGTCAACTACGAGGGGTCGGAGAACGTGGCTGCGGCGCTGTACGTGTTCTCCCTCAAGCCCGATCTCAGAACCATCGCCGGCGTGAATCAGGACTACGCGTGGGGACGGGACTCCTGGGGAACGTTCGTCGAAGCTGTGCGCAAGCTGAAATCCTCGGTCCGGGTCACGGAGGTCCTCTGGCCTGCCCTGGGGCCCGTGGACTTCTCCGCTGAGATTTCCAAGATCATCGCCACCAAGCCCGATGTTGTCCACACCAGCCTCTGGTCGGGGTTCCTGGACAGCTTCGTCAAGCAGGCGGCCCCGCGCGGGCTGTTTAAGGACAGCCTGGCCGTGGCGATCGTCGGCGAGCGGAGCCTGCTGGCGCTGGGCAAGGACGTGCCCGAGGGCGTGATCATCGGCGGCCGCGGGGGATTCATCCCCTATGTGTGGCCCGACCCCCAGTCGCCGGACGTGAAACGCTTCTACGACGCGTACGAGGCCCAGTACGGCGAGATCCCGATCGCCGACTCTTTCAACATGGTCCAGTTGGTCCTCGCCATGAAGGCCGCGTACGAAAAGGCCATCCGGGCCCACGGCCGCTGGCCCCTGAAGGAGGAGCTGATCAAGGCCCTCGAGTTCCTGGAGTTCGAGAGCCTGGGGACCCGGGTTTCGATGGCGCTGGGGAACGGCCACCAGGCGATCCACCCCCAGGTGTTTGGCATCACGGGGTCGAAGCGGCACCCTAAATGGGGATTCCCGCTCGTGGAGCAGGTGAGGATCTTTCCCGCCGAGAAGGTTAACCCGCCCCGCGGGATGAAGCACCTGGATTGGATCCGGAGCTGGCCGGAAGGGAAGGGCCCGTAGCGCCGTGAAGCTGATTACCCTCATCGGGCTCGACGGCCTGATCCTGGCCTCGTGGCTCTTTCTGGTGTCGGTGGGCCTGACGTTCATCTACGGGGTGCTGCGCATCCTGAATGTCGCCCACGGCAGCTTCTTCGCGCTGGGCGCCTACATGGGCGCCTCCGCAGTCGTCTCCTATCTGCGTACGGGGGCCGTTCCCGAGCTTACGTACCTGATCCTCCTGGGGGCGGCCCTCGTCATCGGCCTCGTGGTCGGTCCCATCGTCGAGCGTGTCCTTCTCCGCCGAGTCTACGGGCGCGAGGAGGTTGCCCAGCTGCTCCTGACCTTCGCCCTGTTCCTGGTTCTTGAAGACGTGATGAAACTGGTGTGGGGCGTGAGCCCATACTTCGCCGACAAGCCATACGCGTTCCTGGGGCAGGTGCAGATCGGAGGCGTCACGTATGCCCGCTATCCCTTCCTGCTGACCGGTGTCGCCCTGGTGTGCGGCGCGCTCCTCTGGTGGTTCATCAACCGGACCCGACTTGGGAAGATCATTCTTGCGGTCATCACCGACCGCGAAGTGAGCGCCGCTCTGGGGATCGACGTGGCGAGGGTATACACGTTTGCCTTCGTCCTCGGAACGATCCTGGCGGCTCTCGGCGGAGCCTTCGTCGCCCCCATGGTCGCCGTGGTGCCCGGAATCGGGCTTGAGGTGATCGTGCTGGCCTTTGCGGTCGTGGCCATCGGGGGGATGGGAAGCGTGGGCGGCGCGGCGCTCGGCTCCCTGCTGGTAGGTCTGACCCGCGCCGCCGCGATCCATCTCTATCCGGAGCTGGACCTCTTCGCGATCTACCTAGTCATGGCCCTGGTCCTCCTGTTCAGGCCTGAGGGCCTCTTCGCCGAGGTGGAGCTGCGGCGGATCTGACCGGGCCATGGATGACCCTCGAAGCGACAAAACGGCCGCGTGGGTCCCCTTGGCCCTGGCCGGTCTTTTCGTGTTCGTCGCTGCGCCGCCGTTCCTGCCACGCTGGGCGTTGTTCCTCCTGACCGTGGCGTGGGCAAAGGCGCTCGTGGTGCTCGGCGTGGTGCTCCTGCTGCGCGCCGGTCTGGTGTCGTTTGGGCACGGCCTGTACTTCGCTGCCGGTGCGTACGCGGCCGGCTTCGGGGTGAAGACACTGGGCATCCAGGAGGGAGTTGCCCTTGCCGCTTTCGGCCTCCTGGCCGGCGGGGGGCTGGCCGCTTTGCTTGGGCTGCTCCTGGCCCGGTACAGGGCCATCTTCTTTGCCCTGCTGAACCTGGCCTTCTCGATGGTCCTCTATGCGCTCCTCCTGAAGTTCTACTGGATCACCGGCGGGAGCGACGGGATCGGAATCCGTCCGCCGGCGCTGGCGGGTGTCATGCCGTCGCCTGAGGCCTTACGCGTGGCCCACTACTATTTCGCGCTCGTCCTGGGCTCTTTCTGCTCGGTGCGTCACACCATCTACCTGGCCTACGTCCTGGCGGGCCTGCTCGGCGGCCGCGGCGGGGCCCTCGCGGCCTTTGCGGTCGGGCATATTCTCCCGGAGTACGCGTACTGGACCCAGTCTGGAGAGTTCGTCTTCGTGGCAGTGCTCGGGGGGACCGGGAGTGTCATCGCTCCCGTGGCCGGCTCGATCGTGTTCGAATTCGCCCGCAACTACGCCTTCAAGCTCTCGCCGTATACGTGGCAGATGAACCTGGGCATCGTTCTCATGCTCGTCATTCTGTTTCTGCCCGGCGGTCTCTGGAGCCTGTCGGCGCCGCTCTCGCAGAGGTGGATCTCGTGGAGATCGCGTTTGAAACGGTAACCCTGACCAAGTTCTTCGGGATGGTCAGGGCCGCCGAGGATCTGAACATCCGCATCGCACACGGCGAGCTGGTCGGCATCGTCGGCCCCAACGGTTCGGGCAAGACTACCTTCCTCAACCTCGTCACCGGCTACGTGAAGCCGGACCGGGGACGAGTGCGGTACCTGGGGGAGGACATCACCGGCCTGTCTCCCCGAACCGTCGCGACCCTCGGAATCGCCCGCTCGTTCCAGATCCCGCAGCTCTACTCCGACCTGACCGTCGAGGAGAATCTCCTTCTGGCCCTCGCGTTCCGCTCCGGCAGGGGCGGCGACTTCTGGGGCCGCCTGGCCCTTGGTGGCTTTGAGCGCCTGCCCGAGGGCGATCTGAAAGTCCAGCTCCTGCTGGGTGCGTTCGAGCGTGTTCGGCCACGTCTTGAGGACCTCCAACCCCCGGCTGAGGTGGAGGAGGGCCTCCTGATAGGCCCACCGCCCCAGGGCATTCGCCGCCGCTAGCTGCCGATAGGCCACGGCCCGGCGAGTGTCCCCGCCCTCCGCAAAGTGCCTCGCCAGCTCGGCCGCCCGCTCCCCGGGCCGCTCCACATAGCCCGCCTCCACCCGCTCCCCGATCCGCCGATGCAGCCCCATGCGCTGCC
>JACOUJ010000349.1 GCA_016177865.1 Candidatus Rokuibacteriota bacterium | reverse complement strand
TACACCCCGTGCTACCGGCGCGAGGCGGAAGACCTCAAGGCTGAGCGCAACCGGGTCTCTCAGGCGATCGGCAAGCAAGGCGGTGCGGTCAGCGCCGAGGTTCGCGCCCAGATGCGCACGCTCGCCGACCGGATCAAGTCGCTCGACGGCGAGGTCAAGACCGTCGAGGCCGATGTCGACACGATGTTGCTCAGCATCCCGAACCTTCCGAATCCGTCTGTGCCCGTGGGCAGCTCGGCGGACGACAACCCTGAGATCCGTCGCTGGGGTACCCCGCGCGCGTTCTCGTTCGACCCGCGCCCCCACGAGGAGATCGGCGAGAAGCTCGGCATCCTCGACTTCGAGCGCGCGGCCAAGATCGCCAAGTCGCGCTTCACGGTGATGTGGGGCCCGGCCGCCCGCCTGGAGCGCGCGCTGATCCAGTTCATGCTCGACCTGCACACGCGCGAGCACGGCTACACGGAGGTGTGGGTGCCGAATCTGGTGTCCGGCGAGACCATGCTTGGCGTCGGCCAGCTCCCGAAGTTCGAGGAGCAGCTCTTCAAGACCGTCGAGCCCGACGACAACCGCACGCTCTACCTGATCCCGACCGCGGAAGTACCGGTGACCGCGCTCCACCGCGGCGAGTTCCTGCCCGAGGACACGCTGCCCCGCCGCTACGTCTGCTACACCCCGTGCTACCGGCGCGAGGCGGGCACGTACGGCCAGGACACCAAGGGCATGCTCCGCCAGCACCAGTTCGACAAGGTCGAGCTGGTGAAGATCACCACGCCCGCCCAGTCCTACGACGAGCAGGAGTCGATGGTGCGCAACGCGGAGGAAGTGCTGCGGCGTCTCGAGATCCCCTACCGCGTGATCGAGCCGTGCACCGGGGCCATCGGCTTCGCGGCGGCCAAGACGTACGACATCGAGGTGTGGTTGCCGGTGCAGAGCAAGTATCGCGAGATCTCGTCCTGCTCGAATTGCGAGGCGTTTCAGGCGCGCCGGTCCGACATCCGCTACCGCCCGGCGGGTGGCCGGCACTCGGAGCACTGTCACACGCTGAACGGCTCCGGCCTCGCGGTCGGCCGCACCGTGATCGCGGTGCTGGAGAACTACCAGGAGGCGGACGGAACGGTGGTCGTCCCGGAAGCGCTGCGCCCGTACATGGATGGGCTCGAGCGCATCGAGGCGTTGTAGAGCCCCGCAGCACCGGAACGTCACCGACGAGGTTGGGATGCGTGAAACCTCCTGTTTCCCATCGACGGATCTGGGTGCTCGGCGCGCCGGGCCCGTCGCTTCGCTCGCCGCTGAAGATCTTGAGGCGGCGGCGGAATTTGGCGTCAGCGCACAGCGTCCAAGGCGATGAGAATCTTCATCTCGTACGCCAACGAGGATGAGGGCATGGCGATGCGTATTTATGAAGACCTCCGGACAAATGGACACGAACCGTGGATAGCCTGCCGAGACATCCTCCCTGGGCAGGACTGGGAGAGGGAGATACGGCGAGCAATCGATGGATGCCGATTCTTCGTTGCGGTACTATCAACAACGTCAGTCCGAAAGACTGGGTACGTGCAGAGAGAACTTCGAATGGCCGTGGAACTCATCGAGAGGATGCCGCCGGACAGAATCTTCGTGATTCCGGTCAGGCTGGACAATTGCCAGATTCCCTACGAACGGATCAGGGGCCGTCAATGGCAAGACCTCTTCCCCTCCTATGACGAGGGCCTGAAGAGGGTGTTGCAGGTTCTCTCCCTGTCCGACGAAGCTGCACCAGACACAGGGAGCCTGCAGCTTTGATTCGCTCCGTCGAGGAAGTGGACCGACGGCTGAAGTTGATCAGCGAAACCGTAGAGGCGGACGACGTGCGCGTGGGGCGTGTGCGAGATCTCGCGTCACACATCTTCGAAACCCCGCATGTCGCGCCGCAAGATCGGGCGCTGATGCTGAACACGATTATTGAGCGCGGTAAGTCCATGCCGTGGATGGACCGAGACTTTCTGGCGAGCGTAGCCGAGAGATCCATCCGGCTTCATCCCACATCCGCCGCGTACTTTCAGCTCGGCTTACTTGAAGGAGAGCGCGGTAGACAACAGGCGTCAATCGATAACTATACGAAGGCGATACAGCATGGCGATCCGAACCCCTCTTTGTGTTATCTCAACATCGGCAATAGATATCGCGCGCTCGGCCAAAATGAATCTGCACTCACCGCCTACGAGAAATCGATTGAACTGAGTCCGAAACAAGCGCAGGCCTGGTTTGGAGCGGCGCAACTGTATTCGAATGCTGGTGATATTGAGCAGGCGATGCGATGCTATCAAGCCTACATTGGTTGGTTTGAAACGATAGGTGCCGACAAACTGCGTGAGCATTGGCGAACACAGGCCAGCATAGCGAAGTCGTACATAGAGCAATATGGGACAGGCGGCCAACAGGCGGATCTCCTGGCGGTCCGTGTTCTGGCTTCCTGTGCGCTCTTTCAGGCCCAAGGTATGCACCCGAGCTCTAGAGGGCTTTCGTGGGCGGACGCCGTCCATAACGTGGATGAAGCCGTTAAGGCCTGGGAGATCACCAAGACCCCACTAGCTGCGATTGCGGCGGTGACGACGGCGTTGATTGCCTTGGGGATCCCGCCTACGAGTGGGCCAACTCGCCCCAGCCCGGAGTTTAGAGAAGGTCTCAATCGAATCGTCGCGGGTCTGACCAAGATAGTGAATTCGACTAAGCCGTAGTTGATCTGGAAGTACTGGGTCCTACGTCGGTCTCAGGAGTGACTGCTGTCGTCACGGTTGGCGACAGGACCGGGGTGCCGTAGTTTCCTAACGCCGACCTTTTCGCGAAAAGCGCCAGCAGTGCGACAACCGTGAAGTGTGCGATCCTGAACCCACGGAGGGCGGGCCTCAACTGGCAAGGCAGTGGACTTGAAATCCACCGGGTCGCGAGGCCCGGGTCTTCCGAAGGATCTGTGGGTGAATTTGGCTGCCCATGGGTTCGAATCAGGCGGCCGACGATGGGGTCGACCCCACCAGAAGCCACTCCTGGCGCGCCGGAACGGCGATAGAGCCCACCGCTCGCAGGGCTCGCGCGGGGGCTGAGGCCCCCGCCGATTCTGGTCGCGATTCCCAGGGTAGGAGGCGGAGCCCGACGCCGCGACGTGAATCCCAGATTCCCGAGGGGCGAAGCGGGACCAGGCACACCGTTGGTGCCTCACCGAGCCCACAAAGTCCCCACAGATTCTGCGGAGGAGGCTGAATTTCTTTAGGCAGTCCTCGAAGGAGTCGGCCCTCGCGGCGCTCCGGGCCTTAGATCTGGAAGAAATGCTGAACGCGCCAGAGGTCAACATCATGCAGTTCGCCGGAGTTTACTCCGGATCAGTTGGCGATCAGTCACTTGAGCGACTTCGCGTGGGTGTGGCATGGCATGCCGCGATGGTAGACTGCCTTTTCACTCAGCCCACACTGGGTTCGAATCCCTTTCCACCCTTGCTGTAAGGCTTCGTTAGTAAATAAAGATATCAAACTCGTCC
>JACOUJ010000022.1 GCA_016177865.1 Candidatus Rokuibacteriota bacterium | reverse complement strand
CCGCGATGTGGACGCCAGCTACATCTATTTCCATACGCTCGAGGCGAGAGTCAGGCGTGGAAACCGTCATGGGGACTTCGCCCAGTGGGTAGGGACGGACTGGGGGCTCACGGCCCTCGCGGAAGAGATCGCGCGGATCAATCCCTACCTCGGGGGCTTGGAGCGCATTCGAGCGGAGATGCTTCGGCTTATTCACCGTGTGCTGTCAGAGGCCACCGATGCCCAATAACGCACCCACCATTGAAGCCTACCGCAGGGTGGCCCCCAGGGGCACCGTGGATTTTCTCCTGCGCCTCTCGGAGCGGGTGCGGGGGCGACGGTTTCTCCACGTCAACTCCACAAGGTCAGGCGGCGGGGTCGCGGAGATCCTCTACCGTCTTGTCCCGCTCATGAACGATCTTGCAATCAAGGCGGACTGGGAGGTCATCGAGGGGGACGCGGAGTTTTTCGCCACCACCAAGGCGTTCCACAACGCGCTCCAGGGCACGGAGCAGGTCATCACGGAAGCGATGCTCGAGCATTATCTCGAGGTGAACCGCGCGAGCGCCGCACGGCTCCGACTGGAAGGCGATCTGGTGATGATTCACGACCCTCAGCCCGCCCCCCTCGTCGAGGCACGGCCAGCCGAGGGGAAATGGGTGTGGCGCTGCCACATTGACCTCTCCGCGCCCCAACGGCGGGTCTGGGCGTTTCTGCGCCAATCGGTGGTCAAATACGACGCTGCCGTCTTTTCTCTTCCCGCGTTCGCCCAGCGGCTGCCGATTCCTCAGTTTGTCGTTCACCCGTCGATCGACCCCCTGTCGGAAAAGAACCGGTCGCTGAGCCGGAAAGAGATTCATCGCTGCCTGGACCGGCTCGGAGTCCCGACGGACAAGCCAATCCTCCTTCAGGTCTCGCGATTCGACCGGTTCAAAGACCCGGTGGGTGTCATCAACTCCTACCGGGTGGTGAAGCGGTATCACGATGTCCGGCTCGTGCTGGCCGGCGGCGGGGCCACAGATGATCCCGAGGGGGCCCGTGTGCTTTCCGAGGTGAGGGAGGCGGCGGGACGTGACCCGGACATCCTCGTCCTTGACCTCCCCCCTGATGCCCACCGCCAGATCAACGCGCTTCAGCGGGCTGCCAGCATCGTGATCCAGAAGTCTACTCGGGAAGGATTCGGCCTCACGGTGGCCGAGGCGATGTGGAAAGGGAAGCCCGTCATCGGTGGCGCCACAGGGGGGATCACCTCCCAGATCCTCTACGGCGTGACCGGCTATACCGTCAATTCAGTCGAAGGAGCCGCGTATCGGATCCGGTATCTCCTGTCGAATCCCGGGCTGATGCAGAGGATGGGGGAGGCCGGCCGAGAGCACGTCCGACAGAATTTCCTCATCACCCACCATCTGAGGGATTATCTTTCGCTCCTCGTCCACCTGACGTCGTAGAGTGAGACGGCTTTAGCCCACGGTGACCTTCGATCCACCGTAGGATGGCGTGGACCTCCGGAACACCGCGGAGGTGATAATCCGCTGTCCCCCGCTTCCCCCCGACCTGGATCGTGATTCCCCGGTCCCCCACGGATCGGAGAGTCTCGGCATCGGTCGCGTCGTCGCCAGCGTAGATCGCAAATGGAGGCCGTCCGTTCAGCCGCTTCGTCAGGTGATCCCGGATCAGGGGAAGCGCATTCGACTTCCCCCGATGTCCCGGCGGCACGAGATCCCACACCTTCACCCCGAGGAGAATCGCCAGGCCCTCCTGGGCGGCCACCTCCTTGGTCAATTTGAAGAGTGTCTCAAGCCCGGACGAGACAACCCGGCGGTAATGGAGAGACACCGCGAGCCCTTTCCGCTCCAGATCTGCGCCCCGGAAGTCGGAGACGACCGCCTCGAGCATCTCCGCCGCCCGCTCGAGATGGCGCTGGACTGAGGGGGTCAGGGGAGGCCGAAACTCGAGCCCGAGCCCTTTGATGTCAAGTCCATGACAGCCCCCGTAGACAACTCCCGGGATCTGCACGCGGCGTTTGATATCGCTGAGGGACCGGCCCGAGAGAACGGCAAGCCCAACGCGAGGATTGGCTGCCAGACGCCGGAGCGTTTTTTTGATTTCTGGATCGAGCCGCGCCCCGGCAGGATGCCGCGCGATTGGCGCCAGCGTCCCGTCGAAGTCGAGGATCAGTACGAGACCTGCCCCGGATTGAATCTCTGACCGGAGTCGATCCCGGAGGGAGCGAAAGGCGGCGTTGCGCGATCGGGGACGGCTCAGCGTTCCCTTGCTCCGAGGTCTTCGACAGGCAGGCGGGCGAGGTCGGTCAGGAGAAGGCCTGCCCAGCGGTAGATGTTGTGCTCCTTGACGACTTGGCGCATCCGGGCCATTCGGCTCTTGCGTTCGGCCGGAGTCATCTCGATTGCCACCCGGATCGCCTCGGCCATCTCGTCAATGTCATACGGGTTGACGAGCACGGCGTCTCGAAGCTCGCGCGACGCGCCGGTGAAACGGCTCAGGATCAGGACGCCGTCCTCCTCCTCTCTGACCGAGACGAACTCCTTTGCCACCAGATTCATCCCGTCGTGAAGGGCCGTGACCATGCAGAAGTCCGCCCACCGATAGAAGGGCCAGATTTCTCGGTGGCTGTGGTGGGCCTTCAGGAAGAGGATCGGCCGCCACCGCTTGGTCTGAAGCTCCCGATTGATCTCCTCCACGGCACGCCCGATCTCTTCCTCGAGCTCGTGGTACCGCGGGATACGGCTCCGACTTGGCGCAGCCAATTGGATGAAGACGAGCCGCTCCCGGTACTCAGGGTAGCGCTCGAAGAAGCGGCGGATCGCCCGAACCCGCTCGGGGAGCCCCTTGGTGTAGTCGATCCGTTCCACGCCGACCCCGAGGAATTCGGCATCAATCCCGAGATCGCTCAGAAGCGACTCACGGGAGCCCTTCGGGGGATCTTCTACAAACTCTGGGGCGACACTGATGGGAAACGGTTTGACGTAGGTGGTATGCTGACCCCGATCGACCGAGAAGTGCTCCCAGTCGATTCTCGCCTCGATGGCGCGATCCACGGTCTCCAGGAAGTTATTGCAGTGGAACTGGGTGTGAAACCCGATCAGATCGGCCCCGAGCATCCCCTGGAGGATCTCCGGCTGCCACGGGCAGATCCCGAAGGCCTCCGGATTGGGCCACGGGATATGCCAGAAGATGGCGATGCGGGCGTCGGACCGCTGGTCGCGAATCAGGCGGGGCAGGAGGGCAAAGTGATAATCCTGGATCAGCACGACGGGGCTCTCTGTCCCGGACATCTCCTCCAGCACGGCCTCCGCAAATTTCCGATTGACCTCCGCGTAATCCGCCCAGTCCTCCGGACGGAAGATCGGGCGGGCGTGAACGATGTGACAGAGCGGCCAGAGCCCTTCGTTGGCAAACCCGTAGTAGTAGCCTTCCTCCTCGTCTTTGGAGAGCCAGATCCGCTTGAGGGTATAGCGTGGGTGGTCCGGGGGCAAGCGAAGCGTCCCGCGAGCATCCGCGGTCTCGCGGTCCGCGTCTCCGCTCCCGTGAGCGACCCACACGCCGCCGCAGGCCCGCATGACTGGCTCCAGGGCGGTCACGAGCCCGCTCGCCGGGGTCCGCGGCTCGATCTCTCGGCCGCGCCAAACATGGCTCACCGGCTCGCGGTTTGAGACAACGAACAGGGGCCGATCGTTCAGCCGGAGGCTGACGACCTGCTTGAGCCGTTCCTCCGTCCAAACACTCTGGCCATGAAGGCGAAGCATCGCCTCCTGTTCCGCAGCCTCCCGGGCCCTGGCCAGGCTCCTCGCCAGCCCGCTCAGCTCGGTGGCGAGCGGGCCGAACAGGGACGGGTCGCCCACGCCGGGAGGCGGGAGGGTTGCCTCGCTCCTGAGCTGTTTCGCCCACTCAGCCATCCTGCCAAGCGGATGGGTGATACTCAACCTCACGACGACCAGCATGACCAGCGATAAGGCGGTGCCCAGGACCAGGAGCCAGATCGCGTAGTTTCGCAGAAGGGTGAAGACGCGCTGCTCGATGGGTGTGGCATCATAAAGGAGCACGAGCGCGCCCTGGGGCCGGTCTTCGCCCAATGGGATCGCAAAGTAGTAGGTGTCTCGCCCCCCGAGGGACTCGAACCCCTTCTTCACGGAGGTGGTCGTGATGGCTTCGGAAACGAAGGGAAGCGATGGGGGGAGCCTGGGCGCCACCTCAGGGGTGGCCACGAGCAGACCCGCGAACCGATCGTAGACCGCGATCCCCCTGGTCGAGGTCCCGAATCTCTTTACGATGCGTTCAATTCGCGATGCGGGCCCCTTCTCGATGGCTGGCTCAAGCGCCTCCTTCAGCCCCTCCCCCAAGAGCCAGGCGCGGCGTTCGAAATCCTCCGTCATCCGCGCGCGCTCGGCCTGAATCGAGACGAAGGAGAACGCGGCAACGACGACAATTGCCGTGAGCCAAGTCGCCCCGAGAAGACGAAGCGTGAACTTCATGGTCGGCGTGCCCGCTGATATGACCAGACGGGGCGGAGAACCTGCCCTGGGAAGGTCCCCGACACCCGGGAGGTCGAGGGATCTAGTATCTACTATACCGCCTAGGCCTCCGGCGGTAAAGGGGTATGGGTGCAATACCGGTCAGTCGCGGTTTCCTCTGCCGGCTTCGGCATCGCAACGGCCGGGCCGTTCAGAGTCTAATGAGGAGACGACGTTCAGAAGCTCCTTGAGGCCAGGTGACTTCGGGACAACCTGCACCCCCGAGCCCACGAGTGCCGCCGCCTCACGGCTGACGGCAGTGCACACGATGACCGGGGCCACATGGTTCTTCCCCCGAACCTTGGCGAGGAAGGTCGTCCCATCCATGCGGGGCATCCGGAGATCCACGATGACCAGGTCCGGCGAGGTCTCCTCGTACCGGGCGAGCCCCTCGCGCCCATCCGTCGCCTCGAAGACCCGGAATCTACCTTCGAACATGAGTCGGTAGAGCGAGCGCCATGCGGGATCATCGTCAATGATGAGCATCGTCCGCATGGTCCTGATCTTTCAGGTGACAAGCTGCTCGGGTCCGCTGCTACCTCAT
>JACOUJ010000348.1 GCA_016177865.1 Candidatus Rokuibacteriota bacterium | reverse complement strand
GTCGTCGCTTCGCCCGTAATGGACGACAAACGTGAAGACGCGAGGATAGCGAATGGAGTAGATGATCGACTGTCCGATCGCCTCGGCGATCGCCTTGGAGGCTGGATGCTCGGACCGAATGAGCTTCACCTCGATGGCCGCGATTGGCTTCGTTGAATCGCTGATCTCAACGTCCGGCCAGAACCGTGTCCCGAGAAGTCGGAGATTCGGTTTGCCGGTCCCGCCGACGCTGATGACGGTCCGTAGGTCTGCTCCGGGAAATGACCCTTGAAGGGATTCCTCCAGCGCCCTTTGAACGTGGGGCTGGAGGTCTCGTTGCTCGTCGGCGTAGCTCTGTGCAAGAGGCATCCGAACCAGCGTCCCTCGTATCGCCTCGGCCACCAAACTCGAGTCCTGCATCGTCTCCTCGCCGGACCGTCGGCTGTTTAGGCTGTTGCTGGCGAACGTTCCGGTTGACCGGGCGCCGAGGAGCGAAGCGACGAGGGAACCCAACAGCGCAGCTGTTGGGCGCTCCGGTCGAACCGGGGGTTGGACGTCACTCGCTCGCGGTCAAACATGCGCATCCACCACCGCCCGCGCAGGTTGATAATAGTTCTCCGCACCGGCCGCAGGCGACATCAGCCTCGTCGCCTTGAGAAGGTTTCGCTCGAATTCGGCCTGGAGCGCTTGCTCGCCACCGCTTTCTCGCGCTGTCTGCGCCAAATCCAATCCTCGGTTCAGAGTCTCCACCTCAGAGAAGAACTGCATCAAGGACTGCACCTCGGTTTCAGCAACAGCCGCATCACTAAGCAATGCGGGGAAAGACTGAGAATATGCCGTCGTGGGTAATCGATAGAGCGGCGCGATGACTCGATCACGAACGTAGGTCTCCGCCAGCCTCCGGCAGAATTCGATCTCCGCTCTCAACGCACCCCAATGAGCTCTCCTGCGCCGACGGCGCGCCCACGCCTCTTTTGCTTCAGCGAGAACAAATCCAAGCAGAACACCAAGCAGTGCAGCCCAGAGCTCCGTGCTTTGCCACCAAGCCTCCGATGTCATCGACGCTCCGGCTGTGACGCCCAACTATTAGGTCTCTTGCAGGCTCCCCTTGCAGCCTATCCGGTTAGGCGCTCCCACGTCTAGAGCGAAATCAGAAAGCAATATCCGCCACTTGTATGACATTGTCAAGCCTCTGGCTCTCCCGCAAACACTGCGATTTTCGCAGCCCTCACAAGCGATCCGCGGGACTGATGCCTCCAGAGCCTAAAGCGCGCCGCGCTCGGCCAGGCTCACGTGGCGGCCGCGCCCGATAATCACGTGGTCGTGGACGCGGAGCTGCAGAAGCTTGCCGCACTCCACGAGCTGACGGGTGAGTTGGAGGTCCTCGCGGCTCGGGCTCGGATCGCCGCTCGGATGGTTGTGGACCAAAATCAGCGAGGCCGCCGATTCCGTAATGGCCTCCTTAAACACCTCGCGGGGATGGACCAAGCTTGCAGAGAGGGTCCCCTCGGAGATCCGCACGTCCCGGATGAGACCGTTCTGGCTGTCCAGAAGCGCAACCCGGAACACCTCCTTCTTGAGGTGCTCCATCTTCGGGGCATAGTAGGCGGCCACGCGCTCGGGGCTCCCGAGGAGGAGCTTCTCATCTGGGGGCGTCTGGAGCCGACGCGACAGTTCGAAGGCGGCCCCGAGGCGCACCGCCTTGGCAAGCCCCACGCCCTTCACCCGGGTCACCTCCTTGACGGACCGGGCCGCGAGCCCGGAGAGCGAGCCGTACTCGGCGATCAGCTCCCGGGCGAGGTCGACCGCAGTCCGCCCTTCCGCCCCGGTCCCCAGGAGGAGGGCGAGCAGCTCCCCGTCGGCCAGGGCCTCCCCGCCTTCGGCGTAGAAGCGCTCCCGGGGCCGCTCCCTGGCTGGCCAGTCAGGAATCGTTGGCTTAGTCCGCTTCGGCATCGTCCCGCGATCGAACACACAGCAACTGCAATGCCAGGGGGGATTTCTCTGAAAGTTTCGACGGTTAGGAAACTCGCGCGACCCGCAAAGGTGGTGGTGATCATTCGACCACCACCAGTGAGGAACTGGCGCCGTGGCGAGAAGCGAGCAGATCGGGCTAGCCCCCGTCGCCGCCCCAGTCCACCGGGACACCCTCAAGCCTGATCTCCCTCGGGTCGTCCCCGAGCCCGCGGATAGTCACGCGGATGGTCCCGGCCGGGAGGAGGTGCTCGATCTTTTCGGCCCATTCCACCACCGTGATCCCGTCGCCGTAGAGGTACTCCTCGACGCCCAGGTCCAGAATCTCCTGCAGCCCCTCGGTGCGGTAGAGATCCACGTGGTAGATCGGAAGGCGGCCCTGGTACTCGTTGACGACGATACAGGTCGGGCTCGTCGCCTCGCTTCGGGCCCCGATGCCGCGGGCCAGACCCTGGACAAAACAGGTCTTCCCCGCGCCCAACTCACCGTAAAGGGCCACGACATCGCCGGGGCGGAGGATCTTAGCCAGGCGCTCCCCGATGGCGCGAGTGGCTTCAGGGTCTGGCTTCATTCTATCCGCCGGCCTACCCCGTGATGGCCGCCTTGGCCTATGCCGTCGTTGGAGATTGGGAGCTTGCCGGTCAGCTCTGGCCGCTCGCGCTCAGTCTCCTGACCCTATTTCCTCTGTACGGGCTTCTTTGGCGGATTCACGGCCCGAGGACGGCCAAGCTCGCCCTATTCTTCTACGCGCTGAGTCCGTACGTTGCCCGCCTGTCCCTCGAAGTGAGAACCGAGGT
>JACOUJ010000347.1 GCA_016177865.1 Candidatus Rokuibacteriota bacterium | reverse complement strand
TGGGACCTGCGGGACTCCAGGTCCGCCGGAGCGCCGGGCGCATCAAGCAGCTCGAGGCCGTCCTGCGCGAGCAGCCGGTGAAGGGGAGCGTGGGGCTGGGGCACACGCGCTGGGCCACCCACGGCCGTCCTTCAGAAGAAAATGCCCACCCCCACACGGATTGCAGCGGCTCGATCGTCGTGGTTCACAACGGGATTCTCGAAAACTTTCTCGAGTTGAAGGAACAACTCCGCCAGGAGGGGCACACGTTCAAGTCCGAGACCGACACCGAGGTGGTAGCCCACCTGATTGAGAAGTGTCTTCCTCAGGCCGGAAGTCTGGAGGCCGCTACCATGTCTGCCCTCCGAGAGGTGCGAGGAGCCTATGCGCTCGGGATCGTCTCGGCCACCGAGCCCGATACCTTGGTGGCCGCCCGGAGCGGCGCGGGTGCCTTGGTGGTGGGGCTGGGGGTTGGGGAGTACTTCGTCGCCTCCGACATCCCCGCCATTCTCCCCCACACCCGCAACATCCTGATCATCGAGGATGATGAGTTGGCCGTCTGCTCTCGAGGCGGGGTCCGTCTCTTGCGCCTCGATGGCAGTCCCGTCGCCCGCGAGCCAGTCCAGATCCTCTGGGACCCCATCATGGCGGAGAAGGGGGGCTACCGCCACTTCATGCTCAAAGAAATCTATGAGCAGCCCCGGGCGGTCACCGACACCTTCCGGGGGCGGGTCTCGGCGGAGACCGGGAGCGTTTTTCTTCCGGACGCCGGCCTCACGCAAGAGGAGATCCGCGCGGTATCGCGTGTCGTCCTCGTGGCCTGCGGGACTTCGTACCACGCGGCGCTGGTCGGGCGCGCGATGATCGAACGGCTGGCGGGGCTCCCCAGCGAAGCGGACATCGGGTCGGAGGCTCGATACCGGGACCCTTTGATCGGACCGGAGACGCTCGTCGTGGCCCTGAGTCAATCCGGGGAGACGGTGGACACCCTCGGAGCGGTCCGGACCGCGAGGGCCAAGGGAGCGACCGTCCTGGCGATCACCAATGTGGTGGGGAGCGCGCTCACCCGCGAGGCGCGCGGTGTGGTGTACACGCACGCCGGCCCCGAGATCGGCGTGGCCTCGACCAAAACCTTCACGGCCACGATGACTGCCCTCTACCTTCTCGCCCTCTTTCTCGCGCGCGGACGGGGGGCGCTCCCCCCCGAGGAGGGGCGCAAACGGGTCCACGAGCTTTTGGGGATGCCGCGTCTCATGGAGGCCGTCCTCTCGCTGGATGAGCCTCTCGCGGACCTGGCCAAACGTCTCTTTCAGAAGCGGGACTTTCTGTTTGTCGGGCGCGGCATCAACTACCCGATCGCGCTGGAGGGAGCGCTCAAGCTCAAGGAGATCTCGTACATCCACGCTGAAGGGTATCCGGCGGGGGAGATGAAGCATGGTCCCATCGCCCTGATTGACGAATCGATGCCGGTGGTGGCCCTCGTCCCCCGGGACCGGACGCGCGAGCGAATGCTCGCCAACATCGAGGAGATCAAGGCGCGAGATGGGCTTGTCATCGCCTTCGGCCAGGGAGACGACCTGGAGCTCCGGGCGAGGGCGGATGACTTTATTCCCGTCCCGCCGGCCCCGGATCTCCTGGCCCCGATCCTCTTCGCCATCCCGCTTCAGCTCCTGGCCTACCACGTGGCGATCCGCCGGGGATGCGACGTGGATCAGCCCCGCAACCTGGCCAAGAGCGTGACGGTCGAGTAGATCGGTCCCCTGCCGTCATTCACCATCCCCAGGATGATCCGAGGTCTCACCGGTCCGGGGCACGCGAAGCGTAGGATTGGCGGGAGCGACGGAGTTCGGAGAAATGATCGAGGGCATTCTTGAGGGCCTGAATCCGCCCCAACGGGAGGCGGTCTGTCATACGGAGGGGCCGCTCTTGGTCCTGGCCGGGGCAGGGAGCGGGAAGACCCGCGTCATCGCCCACCGGATCGCCCATCTCCTGGCAGGGTGTGGTCTCCACCCGAGTCAGATCCTCGCGGTCACCTTCACCAACAAGGCGGCCGAGGAGATGGCCCGGCGCGTCGCCGACCTCCTCCTCCCCTTCGGGTTCGTCCCGCCGCTCATCGCCACCTTCCACTCAACGTGCGTTCGTATCCTCCGCCAGGAGATCCACCACCTTGGCGGCAAGCGAGACTTCGTCATCTACGACGAAGAGGACCGCCTGACCCTCATGAAAGAAATCATGCGGGGCCTCGCCCTCGACGAGCGCGCCCTTCCCCCGGCTGTTGTCGTCCACCGAATCAGCCAGGCGAAGAATCAGCTCCAAGATCCTCAGGCCCTGGCAGCCGAAGCCGGGGGCCCTCGCGAAGAGCGAGTCGCCGAGGTCTACCGGCGCTACCAGTCGCGGCTCGGGGAGATCGGGGCCCTCGACTTTGATGACCTCCTCGCGAAGACGGTCGAGCTTTTCGAGCGATGTCCGGAGGTCTTGAGCCGCTACCGTGACCGGTGGCGGTATGTCCTGGTGGATGAGTACCAAGACACCAACCACGCCCAGTATCGGCTGATATGCCTCCTCGTCGCCGAGCACTGGAATCTCTGCGTCGTCGGTGATGACGACCAGAGTGTGTACCGATGGCGCGGGGCCGATCTCAGGAACATCCTGGATTTCGAGCGGGACTTTCCTGACTGCCGCGTGGTGCGCCTCGAGCAAAACTATCGCTCGACGAAGCGCATCCTCGAGATCGCGGGAGGAGTGATCGCCCACAACCTCGGGCGCAAGGGGAAAACCCTCTGGACGGAAAACGATGAAGGGGAGAGGGCGGCCTGCTACCGGGCGTGGGACGAGACGGAGGAGGCCGCGTTCGTCGCGGAGATGGTGAGCCGCCTCCGCCGCGACCGCGGCGTGGACTATCGCGAGGTGGCCATCTTCTACCGGATCAACGCCCAGTCCCGGGTGCTGGAAGACCGACTGCGCCGGAGCGGGATTCCGTACGTGATCGTTGGGGGCGTTCGATTCTACGAGCGGCGGGAGATCAAGGATGCCCTGTCTTATCTCCGGCTGATCGTCAATCCGGCCGATGATCTCGCCTTTCGACGCGCCATCGGGGTCCCTGCGCGCGGGATCGGCAAGACAACGCTCCAGCGCCTGGAGGTGGGAGCCGCACGCTCCGGTCGCTCGCTTCTGGAGGCATGCGCGAGCCTCACCGTCGAGGAAATCCCCGCGCGTCAGCGCCAGACTCTTCGGGAGTTCGCTGGTTTGTTCGACCGCCTGAGAGCCAAACTGTCGGTTGTGACCCTCCCGGATTTTGTCCAGGCGGCCCTGGAAGAGTCCGGCCTCCTCGAGGTCCTCCGGCAGGAAAAGACGGTTGAGGCCGAGGAGCGACTCAAGAACCTGCAGGAACTGGTCTCGGCCACCGAGGAGTTTACCGAGAAAGAAGCCGGCGGGCTCTCCGCCTTCCTGGATTCTGTTGCCCTCATCTCCGATGTGGACGAATGGAAACCCGGAGGCTCAGCCGTGACGCTCATGACTGTCCACTCGGCGAAGGGACTTGAGTTTCCCGTCGTCTTTCTCACCGGTCTCGAAGAAGGGGTCTTTCCCTACGCGCGCTCACTGGAAGACGAGGAGGAGTTGGAGGAGGAGCGGCGACTCTGCTACGTGGGGATGACCCGGGCGAAGCGTCTGCTCTTCTTGAGCTACGCGCTCCACCGGCGCCTCCACGGCGCCGGGGAGTGGAGCGAGCCGTCTCGTTTCCTCATGGAGATCCCGCAGGGGGCCCTCGTCTATCTGAACGGAGAGGGATCGGCTCGGGCCGTCACTGTCCCCACGGTCCATGAGTCCGAGGTGGCGTATGGGGATGACCTCCCCGTCCGCGTCGGGCAGCGGGTGCGTCACCCGCGCTTCGGGGAGGGGCTCGTCGTCGGGATCGAGGGGACCGGGAGCGATGTCATCGTGAGTGTTGCGTTCGGGAGCGTGGGGCGACGACGGCTGGCCCTGCAATATGCTAATCTAGAAACGCTATGAGCCCGAGGATCAGTCGTGAGGAAGTGGAGCACGTCGCCCGCCTGGCGCGCCTCGCCCTGTCCGAGGAAGAGAAGGCGGGGATGGGAGAGGAGCTGTCCAGTATCCTCGCCTACATCGACCAGCTCCGCGAGCTGGACACGAGCGACGTCGAGCCAACCTCCCACGCCATTCCCATGGTGAACGTCATGCGGGAAGACGAGGTCCGCCCGTCCTACCCGGTGGACGCGATGCTTCAGAACGCGCCCGAGCGCGAGGGAGACTTGGTCCGGGTGCCCAAGATCATCGAGGAGTGACCGTGGAGCCGTCCACACTCACGATTCATGAGGCGCGCCGGAAGCTCCGGGCGGGCGAGCTCGGGGCAGAAGCCCTTATCCGGTCGTATCTCGCGCGGATTGACGCGATTAACCCGAAGCTCGGGGCCTATCTGACGGTCACCCGAGACTCCGCCCTGGCCCGGGCCCAGGCGGTGGATCGGCGGATTGCGAAGGGCGAGCCGCTCGGTCCGCTGGAGGGGATCCCGCTCGCCATCAAGGACGTGATCTGCACCAAAGGGGTCCCGACCAGTTGTGGCTCGAAGATCCTGACCGGATTTATCCCTCCCTACGACGCCACGGTGATCCTTCGACTTCAAGCCGCCGGGGCAGTGATCCTCGGCAAGACCAATATGGACGAGTTCGCGATGGGCTCGTCGACGGAGAACTCAGCCTTTTTCCCCACGCGGAATCCCTGGGATCTGGATCGCGTCCCTGGCGGCTCTTCAGGCGGTTCGGCCGCAGCCGTGGCCGGGGACCTCTGCGCAGGCGCCCTTGGGACCGACACGGGCGGTTCGATCCGCCAGCCCGCGGCCCTCTCCGGGGTCGTGGGCCTCAAGCCGACCTACGGCCGGGTCTCCCGCTATGGTCTTGTCGCCTTTGCCTCGTCGCTCGATCAGATCGGGCCGCTCACGAAGGATGTGCGAGATGCGGCGCTCCTCCTCGAGGCGATCGCGGGGCACGATCCCCTGGACTCGACCTCCGCCGACCGGCCAATTCCTGACTATCAGGCGGTTCTCGGCGAGGGGATTGAGGGGCTTCGGATCGGTGTCCCTGAGGAGTATTTCGTCGAGGGGATGGACCGGGAGGTGGAGGACGCCGTCACGGAGGCGATCCGAGTCCTGGAAAAACTCGGGGCGCGCGTAGAGCGGGTCTCTCTCCCTCACACGAAATATGCCGTGGCGACCTACTATCTCATCGCGCCGGCCGAGGCCTCTTCGAACCTCGCCCGATACGACGGGGTCAAGTACGGCCTCCGCGCCCCGGGCGGAAAAGACCTCATCCAGGTGTATGGTCGGACCCGCGCCGGGGGATTCGGGCCGGAGGTCAAGCGGCGGATCATGTTGGGCACCTACGCCCTGAGCGCCGGCTACTACGAGGCCTACTATGGAAAGGCCCAGCGGGTCCGGACCCTCATCAAGCGGGACTTTGAAACGGCCTTTGGGAAGGTGGACCTGATCGTCACGCCGACCTCACCCAGCGCGGCCTTCCGCCTGGGTGAGAAGACGGCTGACCCCCTGGAGATGTATCTCTCCGACATCTTCACCATCTCGGCGAACCTCGCCGCCCTTCCTGCGATCTCCATCCCCTGCGGATTCACCCCACGGGGCCTTCCGATCGGGCTCCAGCTGATCGGTCGGGCCCTTGATGAAGCGACGCTCCTCCGGGGCGCGCACGCCTACGAGCAGGCGACGGACTGGCACCGGCGGCGGCCTCCGCTCGCGGGGACGGGAACATGATCACGACGATGACGAACCACTATGAGGTCGTGATCGGGCTCGAAGTGCACGCCCAACTTCTGACTCACTCGAAGATGTTCTGCGGCTGCTCGGCCGCGTTCGGGGCGGCGGCGAACGGCCAGACCTGTCCGATCTGTCAGGGGATGCCCGGGGTGCTGCCGGTGATCAACCGGCGGGCCATCGAGTTTGCCATCCGTACGGCGCGGGCGCTTCACTGCTGGATCAACCCCAGTTGCCGCTTTGCGCGCAAGCACTACTTCTACCCGGACATGCCGAAGAACTTTCAGATCTCCCAGTACGAGCAACCGCTCGCCGAGGAGGGGTGGCTTGAGGTCGAGCACGAGGGGGGGCGTCGCCGCATCGGGATCCAGCGCCTTCACCTGGAGGAGGATGTCGGGAAGCTCGTCCATCCCACGACCTTCGCTGAGGCGGCGTGGAGCTGGGTGGACTTCAATCGCTCCGGCGTGCCGCTCATGGAGATCGTCTCGAAGCCGGAGCTCCGGGAGCCCGCCGAGGCGGCCGAGTACGTCCGCCAGCTTCGGTCCATTCTTCGGGCCCTCCGCGTCTGCGACAGGAACATGGAGGAGGGCTCGCTCCGCTGCGACGCGAACATCTCTCTCCGTCCCTGGGGGAGCGACGAGCTGGGCGTCAAGGTCGAGATCAAGAACATGAACTCCTTCAAACATGTGCAGCGGGCCCTCGAGTACGAGGCGGCGCGCC
>JACOUJ010000346.1 GCA_016177865.1 Candidatus Rokuibacteriota bacterium | reverse complement strand
GGACGAACCGGCGCGCGGCGGGGCTCGCCCAGTCCCGTGCCCCCGTTGCCTGCCCTACGAGCCGGCCCTCGCGGTCCACGAAGAAGATCGTGGGTGGGCCCCAGACGCCGTAGACCCTGCCAGTCAGGTCGCCGCTCCGATCCAGGAGCACCGGCGCGATGTAGCCTCGCTCGCGGACCGTCTGCCTGACCAGTTCCGGATCTTCGCGGAAGTCGATCAGCAGCACTTCGAGTCCTGCTTTCTTGAGTTCGGTATAGAGCTTGTTGATGGGAGGCAACTCCTCCCGGCAGGTCGGTCACCAGGTCGTCCAGAAGACCAGCATCACCACCTTGCCACGGAAGTCCTCGAGCCGGACGACCTTGCCATGAAGGTCCGGGAGGGCGAAGGCGGGCGCCGGCTTCGGCGGCTGATAGGGCTGGACCTTCATCGCGGGAAAATCGGGCCCCGCCGCCGACGACAGGGGTGTGAGGAGCGCGATTAGACCGCCAGCCGCGCTCGCGAGGATCAGGCTTGCCAGGGCCGCGGGGAGAACAGCACGAGGCGTTTTTCCCGTCATCGTGTCCTCCTCTCGCGAGAGTATAGTTTCAAGAAGATAACTGCGCTCACGTCCGAAACGATCCCGCGTCTTACCGAAACCCCGCCTCCCGACGCTTTCTCAAGAACACGAGCACCCCGTGGGGCATGAGGAGGCCGATTCCCATCAGGATCATCCCATAAATGGCCAGCGCAGGGAAGGCCAAATGAAGATAGTTCTTGAGGACGATGTCAATCCCCCGGACGATGACCCCGCCGACAAGCGGCCCTGCCACGAGCCCGCTTCCGCCTAACATCGCCATGATCACGGGCAGGAGGGTCTTCTCCACGCCCATCGCCGCATCGACGTCGATATAGCCGGCCTGAAGGCCGAAGATGGCGCCGGCGGTCGCCGAGGGTAGGGCTGAAAGGAGGAGCGTCCGGCGTTTGACCCGGAACCGGTCGATGCCGATCGCCGCGGCTGCCAGCTCGCTCCCCCGGATGGCGTTGACAGCGAGCCCCAGCCGACTCCTCGTCACCCAGAGATTGAGACCGAGCGAGAGGACAAGGAGGCCCAGGGCGAGGTAGTAGGCCAAGTGAAGGGAGAGGTAGTGCCGGGGGTTGACGTAGATCCCGTAGGTGCCGCCCGTGAGGCCCGGGAAGTTGACGATCACCTGCTGGATCAAGAGGACCATGGCGAACGTCCCCATCGCGAAGTACGCCCCGCTCAGGCGAAAGAGGGGGTAGGCGAAGCTCCAGGTCATGGCCAGGGTGAACAGAATCGCAAGCGCCATCGCGACGGGAATGTCGGCGGCGCCGAGGGCGTCGAGGCCCCCGGAGTTTAGAAGCAGGATCACCGCGTAGGCCGACAGGCCGAAGAAGGCCCCCTGGCCGAGGTTGACGTACCCGAGAAAACCGCCAAGGAGATCATAGTTTACCGCAAGGATCATGAAGAGAAAGGTGAAGTAGATCGCCGCGATCAGATCCCGGGTCAAGAAAAGCGGGGGCAGGAGGGCAACGAGGACCAGCGCGCCGACGATCCCTCGAATCACCCCGACCCCCTGCCGAAGAGGCCCTCGGGCCGGACGACCAGGACGGCGAAGAACACGAGCAATGACACGACCGGAGACCAGATCGCGCCGACGGTATAGGCCGTCAACACCTCGGCGACTCCGAGGAGCACCCCGCCCAGGAGCGCGCCGGGCAGGCTCCCTACCCCACCGATCACCACGACGGTCAGGCCGACCAGGGTGAGACGCGTTCCGGTGTACGGATCGAGCGGAATCGCCAGCGCGAGGAGGACGCCCGAGATGGCCGTGGCGGTGATCCCGACGATGTAGACCGTCAGCGAGATGAGACGCGGATTCAGGCCCAGGATGAGCGCGCCCTCGTAGTTCTGCGCCACCGCTCGGGTTGCCTTCCCCAAGGGGGTGCGCGTGAGGAAGAGGTGGAAGGCTCCGATCGCCAGGATCGCGAGGGTCAGAATCGCCAGGCGCGTTCCGGAGAGAGTGACCCATCCGAGGCGGAGATGGGGCCAGGGGAAGCTCAGGGTGAACGATGGCGTGGGGTGAACCCAGCGGGCCCAGTAGTATCCAAGAAGCGTCTCGACCGCCAGGCCGAACCCTAACGTCACGAGGATCGTGCCGATGAGGATCTCCTCAGGACTCTTCCCGAGGAACTGGCGGACGAACACACTCTCGAACGCGAGCCCGAAGAGGGCGGCCCCGATGATGACGACGGCCAGCGCCGCCAGGATTCCCACGGGGCGGACTTGGATGAGATATGTGGCGGCGGCCGCCCCCAGGACCAGGATGAGCCCGTGGGCCACATTGAGAACATGGGTCGTGGCCAGCGCCATCGAGAGGGCAAACGCCATCAGGGCGTAGATCGCCCCGAGCGAGATCCCGCCGAGCGCGAGATCGAGAACCGTTTGCAAGGTGTCGCGTCCCTAGAGGATGAAGGTGGTGCCGACCGAGTTCTGGACGAACGCCGCGGGCATCGCGGCCGCGATGGCGTGGGTCGCCTTCCAGCCAGTGCAGTGCCCGGGGACGACGACCGCGGGACCGAAGCGCCGGAGCTCTTCGACCGTTCTCGGGATGATGGGGTCGAAGAGGCCGCCCGTGAGATGGAAGCCACCGACGACCGCGTGGATGCGCTCGCCGCCGGCGAGGGCCTGCGCCTGCGTCAGGATGTTGATCAAGCCGGAGTGGCCGCAGCCGGTCAGGACGATGAGCCCCTTCCCTTTCACCTTCATCACGATCGCCTGGTCATCGTGGATCCACGGATCGCGTTCCCAGCGCCCGTCGCGTTCGGCGAAGTGGATCGGGAATCCCTTCTCGAAGTCGGTGCCGCGCGGCACCTGCCCTGTAATCAGGACCGTCTGCTCAAGCAGATACGACGGGCCTCGCTCCTCGACCAGCTCGACCCTCTCGGCTTCGAGATCCGCCCGGTTCGGCGGCGGCAACCGGATCTCGTGCCCGTCGGGCAAGACGATCTTTCTCGTCCTGAACGCCTCGGGGTGGAGCACGAGCGGCAAGGCGTGCCGGCCACGACGCCGGACCATCCCCAGAAGCCCGAGCGCGTGATCCGCGTGGCCGTGACTGAGGACGACCGCCCGGAGATCGGAAGGATTGACTTCGAGGATTTCCATGTTTTGGACCAGGCCGTCCTGGGTGAGCCCGGCGTCGAACAGGAGCGAGTGGCGCCGCCCGTCCTTTATCACCGTCACCAGCGTGGAGAACCCGTGCTCTGCCCTCAACCGGCTCCTGGGGCCGCCCAGG
>JACOUJ010000306.1 GCA_016177865.1 Candidatus Rokuibacteriota bacterium | reverse complement strand
GCGCATCCCTACCAGGAGATCTACCCGCCCCTGGCCACGCCGGACTATGGCCCGTTCCTCTCCCAGCTCGATCCGTCACAAACGGACGCGGTCTACGCGTGGGTGGCCGGCGCGGACGCGGTGCGGCTCGTCAAGCAGTACGCCGAGTTCGGGCTGAAAGACCGACTCCCGCTCTACGGATATGCCACCCTCACCGATGACGTCATCCTTCCCGCGATCGGGGATGCCGCGCTCGGGCTCCTGACGATCGGCGCGTATACCTCGCAGCTCCAGACGCCCGCGAATGTGAAGTTCGTCAGAGAGTACGAGGCGGCGCACGGGATCCTGCCGAGCCGCTACAGCGCGACCGGATACATTGGCGCCCAGCTGATTGGCAAAGCGGTCCAGTTGCTCCGGGGAGATCTCAAGAATCGGGGCGCGGTCGTTCGCGCCCTCAAGGAGGCGGCCGGCCAGATCGAGTCGCCGAGGGGCCCGGTCCAGTTGGACAAGTATGGCCAGGTGATTCCGACCCTCTATATGACTCGGACCGAGCGCAAGGGCCAAAGGTTAGTCAACGTCGTCGTTGATGAGATCCCGAATGTGACGCAGGAATCCACGTGGGACTGGTGGATGAAAGCAAAGTAGGTCGTCCCGCCATTCAACGCCCATAGGTCGGGTGCTCGACAAGCGCTTCCGGCGCGAAAAGGTCTTCGAGCGCGAAGCGACGTTTGGAAAGGCCCTGTTCATAGTGGTACCGCAAGAAGGCATCCAGGGCCTTTCGGTTTGGCTCCAAGCCATAGGGCCAGAGATCCTCCCCCATGAGTTTTCGGTTTTCCTCTCGATGTTCGGTCAGCCAGGGAATCATGAAGAGCCGATGCATATTGGCTTCCTGGAATTTGTAGAAATTCGTGGCGTGATTCTTCGCCTCTTTGAACGCCTTGTAGAGGGATTGGGCGACCCAGGGATGTCGCGCGTAGATATCCTTTCGAATGACGACCGTGTGCATGATCGGGAATATGCCGGTCTTTCTGAAATACTCGCGCTCGACCGCCTCGGAATTCTCGAAGAGCCGCCTGACGTTCTTCGATCCTTTGAGCAGGGAGGGGGGGACGATCGCGGAATACAGGGCGTCGATCTCGCCGGCCTCGAGCATGCTGTCCAGGCCCTGATGGGGGGCCAGATAGTGGACTCGGACATTCGGGGGCGGGGCAAAGGGCACCCAGTCCGATCTCATCGTTCTCTCGAGCCCACCCACGTAGCAGGTGGCGCCCTCGGCCGGCACGCCATAGTCGTCGCTCAGGATTCCCCGCGTCCAGACTCCCGCGTCGTGTCCGTAGCAAAAGAACTCTCCGATTTTTTTCCCGATGAGGTCTTTGGGGGACTCGATGCCGCTCGCCGTGTTGACAAAGGCGGTGGAATGGCGAAAGCAGCGTAACGGGAACACGGGGATGGCGATGAACGGCGGGTCTTCCAGGCCGAGCGTGCCGAGATAATAGGTCAGCCCCAATTCTGAGACATCAAATTCGTTGAACCGTACCATTCGTTGGAACGTTTCCGCGGGGAACAGGCTCAGATAGGTCAGCTCGATGCCCTCGGGGCGGACGCTCCCATCCATGAGCGCCCTCGTGCGATCATAATTCCAGCACGCTAACGTCAGCTTCAAGTCTGCCATGGCATCCTCCCTTTCAGTGAGTCGGCGTCGCCCATCTTACACCGGAAGCGACTCTTCATGTTTGCCCTCCCGCGGAACCCCTTGACGGCCCCTCGGATCTTTCCTAGACTGCTTCCAGATTTCCGCACCGGAGCGTCTGGCGGTCGGAGGGCTGCCGTGTCGAATTCCGTCGAAGGAGGGCGCGATGATCAGCGCTGAGGATCTCAGAGGGGTCGTTGCAATTCTGCCCACGCCGGCGAAGGAAGGGGCCGATCGCGCGGATGCGGTCAACACCGTGAATCTCGAGGAAACCGCCCGCTTGGCGGAACGCTTGATCCGCGACGGCGCGACCGCCATCATGGCGCTGGGAACGATGGGCGAATGCGCAACGCTCTCCCAGAGTGACTACGAGGCATTCGTCGATTGTCTCCTCTCCACCGTGCGAGGTCGCATTCCCACGTTCGTTGGGTCCACTGCGTTAGGAACCCATGAGATCGTGCGCCGGATGCGCTTTCTCCGGAGACATGGCGCGACAGGAACCCTTCTGGGAATCCCGATGTGGCAGCCGGCTACGGGTGATATGGCGGTGAAGTTCTATGCCTCCATCTCGGAAACGTTCCCGGATGTTCCCATCATGGTGTATGCCAACTCGCGCGCCTTTCGCTTCGCGTTCGGCGTGGACTTCTGGAAGGCGATTGTCGACAAGGCGCCCACCGTCATGTCTTCAAAGTTCTCCAACAGGGCAATCCTCGTGGAGGCGGTGGAGGCGACAAAGGGACGCGTGAACTTCATCCCGCCCGTCAGCCTCGCGTATTCCTTTGCTGAGCTCTCCCCGCAGACCACCACGACGTGCTGGGTCCCCTCCGTTGGGCCCCAGCCGGCAATCGCGCTCATGCATGCCGTCGCGGCGCGCAATTGGAGCCAGGCGAAGGCGGTAGCCGAGGATATCCGGTGGGCGGTCGAGCCTCATCAGATCATCACGGGCTCTCAGGACGTGTTCGCCTCGTACAACATCCAGATGGAGAAGCTCCTGATGGAGGCCTCTGGATACTGTGAGCCGGGACCCATCAGGCCCCCGTATGACGTCATGCCGGCAGACTTCGCCGAGGCAGCGCGGGAGTCCGGCCGACGATTCGCGAAACTCCGCGAGAAATACTCGTCGGTCGTCGGGTCGCCCCGGCTGTAGCATTTTCTCGGCAGCTTTTGGATCGTTCCCGCCCATGGTGCGAAATAGGACCTTGACATGGTGCGGGTCATGACTACAATGTAGTCGTGGCTAAAGTCGTTGGAAGGAGGTAAGCCATGGCGGTTGCGACCAAGAAGGGAACGCCGGTCTCGGTGCGATTCGGGAAGGACGAAGGGGCTTTCTTTCGGGCCATTCGCGCGGAGGCGCGAGCCACGAGGCGGTCAATGTCGGAGCAGATCAAGTATCTGGCCT
>JACOUJ010000305.1 GCA_016177865.1 Candidatus Rokuibacteriota bacterium | reverse complement strand
GCCGCCGCTCCAGTTGCTGGGCGGTTCCCGGGGGTCTCATGCCCTCGAGTATAGCTAAAGACAATACGAGTTTCCATTATTTATGCAAAGATCAATAGTAAGGAGGACACCATGTTAGATCGCGTGCTCATCTTTGACACGACGCTGCGGGACGGCGAGCAAGCCCCTGGGTTTTCCATGAACGCCGTAGAGAAACTGGAGATGGCCCGCCAGCTGGCCAAGCTCGGCGTGGATGTCATCGAGGCGGGCTTCCCGATTTCTTCTGAGGAAGACTTCGAGGCGACGCGCGAGGTGGCCAAACAGGTTGGAACCGTCGAAGGATCGCCCATGATCTGTGGGCTTTCCCGGGTTGGCCTCGCCGACATTGATCGTTGCTGGGAGGCGGTAAAATACGCGCGGCGTCCGCGGATCCATACCTTTGTCGCGACCTCGGACATCCACCTGAAGTACAAGCTCCGGAAGACCCGGGCGGAAGTGCTCAGGGCCGCTCAGGAAGCGGTCCGGCATGCCCGGGGCTACTGCGAGAATGTCGAGTTCTCCCCGGAGGACGCCTCGCGTTCGGACTTCGACTTCATGTGCGACGTCCTGGAGGCGGTGATCGAGGCCGGGGCCACCACGATCAACATTCCAGACACGGTGGGCTATGCCATCCCCAGAGAATGGGGGGAGCGCATCGCCCGGATCCGCGAGCGGGTCAAGAACGTGGATCGGGCCGTGATCTCGGTTCACTGCCACAACGACCTCGGGCAGGCCGTGGCCAACTCCCTGGTGGGCGTGATGAACGGCGCCAGGCAGGTAGAGTGCACGATCAATGGGATCGGGGAACGGGCCGGTAACGCTTCCCTTGAGGAAGTGGTCATGGCCCTCCGCACCCGAAAGGACATTTTCGGCATTGACACTCGGGTCAAGACCGAGGAGATCTTTCGGGCCTCCAGGCTCCTCTCCCATATCACGGGGATTCACGTGCAACCCAACAAGGCGATCGTAGGAGAGAACGCCTTCGCCCACGAGGCGGGAATCCACCAGGATGGAGTTCTGAAGGAGAAGCTCACCTACGAGATCATGCGGCCCGAGGATATCGGCCGGTCGTCGAATCGGCTGGTGCTGGGGAAGCACTCGGGGCGGCACGCCTTTCGCGTGCGTCTCAAGGAGCTGGGATTCGATCTCGATGATACAGAATCGGACAAGGCCTTCAAGCGGTTTAAGGACCTCGCAGACAAAAAGAAAGAGATCTACGACGAGGACTTGATCGCCATCGTGAAGGATGAAATGACGCAGCTTCAGGAGACTTACTCGCTGGACTACCTCCACTTTGTGAGCGGGACAGGACTCATCCCCTCCGCCACGGTGCGCTTGAAGAAAGAAGAGGAACTCTTCCAGGATTCAGGGGTCGGGGATGGTCCCGTGGATGCGGTCTACAACGCCATCGACGCGATTACGGGCCTCAAAGGGCGGCTTTTGGACTATGCCCTCCGGGCCGTGACGAGCGGCAAGGACGCGATCGGCGAGGTGACGGTCAGGGTGGATTTTGATGGCACCGTGCTGATCGGAAAGGGGTCCTCGACGGACGTCATCGAGGCATCGGCCCGCGCCTACCTGAACGCGATCAATCGTGTCGTGCTTCCCGTCGCCCAGAAACTGAAAGAGGTGGGACCCTAGCCATGTCGATGACGGTTACTGAAAAAATCCTGGCCGCCCACGCCGGCAAGAGAGAGGTCCACCCGGGGGAGCTGATCGAGTGCAAACTCGACCTCATCATGGGGAATGACATCACCGCCCCCCTCGCGATCAAAGAGTTCGAGAAGGTGGGGGCGACGAAGCTCTTTGACACGGACCGCGTGACCTTCGTGCTGTCGCACTTCGTCCCCGCCAAGGACATCAAGTCCGCGGAGCAGTGCCAGGTGGTTCGAGACTTTGCGCGGCGCCACCGCATGAAGTACTTCTACGATGAGGGCCGGGGGGGGATCGAACACATCCTGCTCCCACAGGAGGGATTGGTCGTTCCGGGGGATGTGATCCTGGGGGCCGACTCCCACTCCTGTACCTACGGGGGGCTCGGCTGCTTCTCCAGCGGGGTTGGCTCCACCGACTTGGCCGCTGCCATGATTACCGGGGAGACGTGGTTCAAGGTCCCGGAGTCTATGAAGTTCCACTTCTACGGAAGACTCCAGCCCTGGTCGAGCGCGAAGGATCTCATCCTCTATACCATCGGCCAGATCGGCGTGGATGGGGCCCTTTACCGGGCGATGGAGTTCACCGGGGAGGCGATCCGCTCGCTCTCGGTGGACGCCCGCCTCACGATGTGCAATATGGCGATCGAGGCCGGGGGGAAGAGCGGGATCATTGCCGCTGACGACGTGACGGTGGAGTACGTCCGTCCCCGGGCCAAGCGGCAATGGAAGGTCTACGAGTCCGATTCTGACGCCAAGTATCACTCGATCTACGAGTGGGATGCCGGCAAGGTGGGTCTCCAGGTGGCCGCCCCGTATTCTCCGGATAACGTCCACCCCCTCGGGGAGGTGGCTGGAACCGAGGTCGACCAGGTCTTTATCGGCTCCTGTACCAACGCCCGCTTGGAGGACCTGAGGATTGCCGCACAGATCATCCGCGGAAAGAAGGTCGCTCCCTATGTCCGCTGCATCGTGATCCCGGCCACCCACCAGGTCTTCGAGCTGGCCCTGAAGGAAGGTCTCATTCAGATCTTCTCCGAGGCGGGGTGCGCCATTGCCGAAGGGACTTGTGGTCCCTGCCTCGGCGGTTACATGGGCGTGTTGGGGCCCAATGATGTCTGTCTCTCGACCTCGAACCGGAACTTCCCCGGCCGGATGGGGCACCCGAAGGCGAAGGTGTATCTGGCCAGCCCGGCCGTGGCCGCCGCGACCGCCGTGACAGGGAAGATCAGCCACCCCGAGGAAGTG
Source organism: Candidatus Rokuibacteriota bacterium (assembly GCA_016177865.1). Taxonomy (GTDB): domain Bacteria; phylum Methylomirabilota; class Methylomirabilia; order Rokubacteriales; family JACOUJ01; genus JACOUJ01. Next base: position 5,651 of record JACOUJ010000305.1, on the reverse strand, counting down.
GTCGCCCCCTGATCGAGACCAGAGAGCGATGCCAAAGACCCGGCACGAGCGCTATCAGGACGTCGTTGACAAGCTGTTCGAGGAGATCCGTTCTCACTTTGATGATCTTGCCAGGGTCAATCGCCTCCTCCTCGAGCTGACCCGCATCTACGATCCGCTCCTCAGTTCACGAGTGGTGGAGCCATCCACGCGCCGCCAGATCATGGAACTGCTTGGCATAGGAAAGACGGAGGAGGCGCGGCGGTTGCTCGAGGAGCGGATCGAGCTTCACAATCGATTCGATCGTCTGAGACGGGAAGGGGAAAAGACACGGCCGCCGACGCGTGAAAGCGAGGAGGCTCGCCCCGCATGAAATTCCAGGGGAAGGCATGGAAGTACGGCGACAACATCGACACGGACCAGATCATCCCGGCCAGATATCTGGTCACGACCGACCCCGGGGAGCTTGGCAGGCACCTCATGGAGGATGCCGACCCGGAGTTGCTCAAGAGTGTCAAGCCGGGTGACGTGATGGTCGGGCTCAAGAACTTCGGGTGCGGCTCCTCAAGAGAGCACGCCCCGATTGCCATCAAGGCGGCGGGCATCTCGGCCGTGATCGCCAAGTCGTTTGGCCGGATCTTCTTTCGAAACTGCATCAACCTGGGGCTTCCCCTCTTCGAGACAGACGCGGCGGAGCGGATCAGCGCGGGGGACCAGCTCGAGCTGGATCCGGAGACGGGGGAGATCCGGAATCTAACAAAGGGGGAGAGCCATCAGGCCCAGCCGATGCCAGCCTTCGCCCGGGAGATCATGGATGCCGGCGGCCTCATGCCCTACGTGGCTCGAAAAGTGGGTCTGACCAAGGAGGTCGCTCACACGCCCTCGTCCTACGAGGCGAAGCGCGACTGACGATGACGAACTACAAGATCGTGGTCTTGCCGGGCGATGGGATCGGCCAGGAGGTCACGACCGAGGCGGTGAAGGTCCTTCGGGCCGTCGGGCAGGGGGTCGGGGTCGGCTTTGAGTTCGAAGAGGCGCTCTGCGGAGGCGCGGCGATTGACGCTCATGGAACCCCGATCCCCGGGGCGACCCTCGATCTTTGCCGGACAGCCGACGCGATCCTCTTTGGCGCCGTCGGCGGTCCCAAATGGGATGACCTCCCGCCCGAGCAACGCCCCGAGCGGGGGCTCCTCGCGCTCAGGAAGGAACTCGACCTCTTCGCCAATCTTCGACCCGCCAAGCTCTTCCCGATGCTCGTGGATGCCTCGCCGCTGAAGCGCTCGGTGGTGGAGGGCACTGATCTCTTGGTGATTCGCGAGCTGACCGGGGGCCTCTATTTCGGCGAGCCCCGCGGGATCGAGAAGATTCAGGGAGGCATGCGCGGGATCAATAGCATGATCTATACGACGCCCGAGATCGAGCGGGTCGCGCGTCTGGCCTTTGAAGTAGCCAGAAAGCGTCGGCGGAAACTCACCTCGGTCGACAAGGCGAACGTCCTCGCGGTCTCCACGCTCTGGCGCCAGGTGGTGATGGAAGTGAGCCAGGACTATCCAGATGTCACCCTGGAGCACATGCTCGTGGACAACTGCGCCATGCAGTTGATCCTGAATCCGCTCCAGTTCGACACCCTGGTGACGGAGAACACCTTCGGCGACATCCTTTCCGACGAGGCGGCGGTCCTGGCCGGCTCGATGGGGATGCTGCCTTCCGCCAGCCTGGGGGGGAAGACGGCGCTCTACGAGCCGGTCCACGGCACAGCCCCCGACATCGCGGGGCGGGACTTGGCCAATCCTATCGCCGCGATCCTCTCCGCGGCGATGCTGCTCCGTTATTCCCTGGACCTCCCGGCTGAGGCTGAGCGCGTCGAAACGGCGGTTCTCCGCGTGCTGGAGAAGGGGTACCGGACCAAAGACATCCATTCGGAAGGGACCACACTGGTCGGGTGTCGCCGGATGGGCGAGCTCATTGTCCGGGACTTGGAGACGCTTTACACATGAGCTACACCGTTGCGATCGTTGGGGTCACGGGGGCCGTCGGTCAGACCATGCTCCAGGTGTTGGAGGAACGGAAGTTCCCGGTCCGCGAGCTTCACTGTTTCGCCTCCGAACGGTCAGCCGGGAAGACGGTCACGTTCTCAGGGGAGACCGTTCGGGTGGAACGCCTTGCCCCTGGAGTCTTCCGCGGGATCGAGATCGCCCTCTTCTCCGCCGGGAGCGCCCGGAGCCTGGAGTTTGCTCCGCAGGCTGTGGCGGCCGGGGCGATCGCGATTGACAACAGCAGCGCCTTCAGAATGGACCCGACGGTCCCGCTCGTGGTGCCTGAGATTAATGCTCACGCGGCCAAGGGACATCGGGGACTCCTGGCCGTTCCGAACTGCACGACGATTGTGATGGTGATGGCCTTGAAGCCCCTGCACGACGCGGCCCGCGTCGTTCGCGTCGTCGCAACGAGCTTTCAGGCCGTCTCCGGCGCGGGGGCCCAGGGTGTGGAAGAGCTGAGGTCACAGACCCTGGCCTGGGCGAAGGGCGAGCCCATGGAGGCTCGGGTCTTTCCCCACCCGATCGCTTTTAACCTCCTTCCTCACATCGACGTGTTTCTCGACACGGGGTACACGAAGGAAGAGATGAAGCTGCAGAACGAGACCAGGAAAATCCTTGAGGAGCCCGGAATTCGGGTTTCCGGGACGACGGTTCGGGTCCCCGTCTTCACCGCGCATTCAGTCTCGGTCCACGCCGAGACCGAACGGAAAGTCACGGCGGCCGAGGCGAGGGCGCTTTTCGAGCGCTTCCCCGGGTTGCGCCTCTGGGACGATCCGGAGAAAAGCCGCTACCCGATGCCAATCCTCGCGGAGGGGCAGGATGACTGCTTCGTCGGACGGATCCGCGAGGACTGCTCGCTGGAGAATGGCCTGGCCTTCTGGGTGGTGGGTGATCAACTCCGCAAGGGGGCCGCTACCAACGCAATCCAGATCGCCGAGCTACTGATTGGTCGTCCCCATGCGGAAGATCAGGCTCGTCATTGAGTACGCGGGTCAGGCCTATCACGGATGGCAGGTCCAACCCGATTGCCCAACTGTCCAAGGATGCCTTGAGCGGGCTCTCGAGAATCTCACAGGGTCCCGCCCGGCTCTGAACGGCGCGAGCCGAACCGACGCCGGGGTCCACGCCCTCGGCCAGGTGGCGCACTTCGAGACCGAGAACCGCCTCCCCACGGCCGCCATCCCGCGCGCTCTGAATCATTGGTTACCACGAGATATCCGCGTCCTCAGAGCCGATGAAGTTCCATCGGATTTTGATGCCCGTCGCTGGGCCCTGGCCAAGCGATACGCCTATGTGATCCTGAATCGCCCCATTGAAGCCGTCTTCTGGCGGGGGCGTGCCTGGTGGGTCCCGGGTGATTTGGACATTAGCGCCATGGGGCAAGCCCTTGTTCATCTCCGGGGGAAACATGATTTTTCTGCGTTCTGCGCCTCGGCAGGTCGAAACCGCGACCCTGTCTGTCAAATCCTTTCCGCCAGAGTCAGAGCCCGGCGCGGGCTGATCGGTATCTTCCTTTCCGCGGACAGCTTTCTCCACCACATGGTCAGAAATATTGTGGGGAGCCTGGTCGAAATCGGGCGAGGGCGGCACCCTGCTGCATGGATGGCCGAACTGCTCCTGGGGTTGGACCGCCGTCAAGCCGGCCCGACCGCCCCCCCGAATGGCCTCTATCTCCTGCGAGTCCTCTATCCCAGGGAGCCCCTCCGAAACGCTCGATTTTCACTTGACAAACCAGATCCTCCAAGGTAGCTTGGCCTTACCATCAGACCTTTCCTATGGCTAACTTGTGCCAGTTAGGGAGGCCGTCCACGGTGCGGAGCTTCCGCAACCCATGGACGGCCTTCGCTTTTTCGAGAACCATTTCACAATCTCCTGCCCCGGATCACGGGAAGAAAGGAGTCGTCCCATGAGCGTAACGCGAAGGGACTTCCTGAAGTACGCGGGGGCCTCGACAGCGGGGGTGGCTGTAGGTGGCCGTGCCCTGGACCTCTCGGCGGTTCAACAATACGCCAGTACCATGCGCATCAAGGAGGCCAAGGCCTTTCCGGGAGTTTGCCCTTACTGCGCCGTGGGGTGCGCCCAGCTCATCTACGTCCGTGACGGGAAGATTATTGATATTGAAGGTGATCCGGATACTCCGCACACGGAAGGGGCGCTCTGTCCGAAGGGCTCGTCCACGTACCAACTCTCTATCAACGAGAGGCGGTGGACGAAAGCCATGTACCGCGCCCCGGGGAGCGACAAGTGGGAGGAAAAGCCGCTCGACTGGATGATGGAGCAGATTGCCCAACGGGTGAAGAAGACCCGGGACGCGACTTTCGTTGGGAAGGTCAAGGCCGGAGACAAAGAGGTCACCGTGAATCGGTGCGAGGGGGTCGCCTGGCTCGGCTCCTCGGTCCTCGACAACGAGGAGAACTACCTGATCGCCAAGCTGTCGCGCGGGATGGGGCTCGTGAACCTCGAGAACTCAGCCCGCCTCTGCCACTCGGCCACCGTGCCGGCCCTCGGCGCCACCTTCGGCCGGGGCGCCATGACGACGAACCTGATTGACGTCGTCAATGCCGACGTGATCATGCCGACGTCTAACTGGGCGGAATGTCACCCGGTGAGTTACAAGTGGGTCATGAAGGCCAAGGAGCGGGGGGCGAAGATCATCCACGTCGATCCCCGCTTCACCCGCACCTCGGCGACGGCCGATATCTGGGTGCCGATCCGGTCCGGGACCAACATCGTCTTCTTCGGCGGGCTGATCCGCTACGCTATCGAGAGCCAGAAGTACTTCCACGATTACGTCGTGAACTATACAAACGCCGCGTTCGTCGTAGACCGGAATTTCAGGACGCCCACGGATCTGGGGGGGCTCTTCACCGGCTATGACCCGGCCAAGCGGAGCTACGACCAGGCGACCTGGAAGTATGAGCTGGACGCCGAAGGGAACGCGAAGCGAGACCCCACGCTCAAGGATCCCAACTGCGTCTTCCAGCTCCTGCGTCGCCACTACAGCCGCTACACGCCCGAGATGGTCGAGCGGGTCTGCGGGATCTCCAAGGATCTCTTCCTGAAAGTGGCGGATATCTATTGTTCGGCGTCGGGACCCGACAAGACAGCAACCGCCTCGTATGCCCTCCAGCTCAACCAGTCCACCAACGGGGTTCAGCAGATCCGGGCCCTCTGCATGCTCCAGCTCGTCCTAGGGAATATCGGGCGGCCGGGTGGCGGCGTCGTCGCTCTGCGCGGGCACTCGAATGTTCAGGGGGCGACGGACATGGGGACGCTCTACCACATGCTCCCTGGCTACCCGCCGATGCCGCTCCAGGGCGCTCACCCGACCCTTCAGGAGTACCTGGAGAAGACGACCCCCAAGACGAGCTTCTGGAGTAACAATCCCAAGTTCGTCGTCAGTCAGTTCAAAGCCTGGTGGGGGGACGCCGCGACCAAGGAGAACGACTTCGCCTACCACTACCTTCCCAAGCGCGAGAAGGCGGACGCGTATTCCCACCAGCATTTCATCATAGGGATGTATAAGGGGCAGGTGAAGGGGTTCATCTGCATGGGCCAGAATCCGGCCGTGGATAGCCCGAACGCCAAGATGACTCGGGCGGGTCTCAGGAACCTCGAGTGGATGGTGGTGGT